>JBILIR010000041.1:0-8836 GCA_044368955.1 Limnohabitans sp. | reverse complement strand
TTCCTAGAAAGTTGCAGCAAGCGCAAGGCTTGGGTGAGGTGGGGTTTATCCACCATCTTGCCATCGAGTTGCACCGCACCAGCGCCTTGCGCCTGGGCAAACGCATCCACAATGCGTTGCGCATGGCTGAGGTCGTTTGCTGAGGGCGTGAAGCCTTGGTTGATGATCTCCACTTGGTCGGGGTGTATAGCCAGCTTGCCACTGAAGCCTTCTCTGCGAGCGTTGTGCACATCAGCAGCCAAGGCTTTCATGTCTTTGAAATCCACCGACAAGGTGTCAATCGCTTGCACCTCGGCATGGGCAGAGGCTAATAAGCACAGTGAACGGGCAAGCTTGTAGGTAAAAGTGAATTCGCCTGAGGCATCGCGGTTGGAGGTGGCACCCACGGCGGTTGCTAAATCTTCTGCGCCCCATGTCAAGCCTTGCAAGCGGGGCGTGGCACCGGCATACGACTGCAAATCGAACAAGGCACCCGCCACTTCGGTGGCAACAGGGATGATGCGTGTCGAGCCGAGCGCCAAGCCCTCACGGACTTCCAACGCAGACAAGCAATGGTCGAGCTGCTGCGCATCTTTGGCGTTCAAGGGCTTTGGCAGCATGATGCCGTCAGGTTTGCCAGCCATCACCGCCACCAAATCGTGCAAAGCCAAAGGGGTTTGCAAAGGGTTGATGCGAACCCACAGTTGTTGCTTTCGGTTGCTGTGAGCCTTTAGGAATTCGGCCACCATGCTTCGCGCAATCGAGGTTCGATCAGGCGACACCGAATCCTCCAAATCCAAAATCAAAGCATCGGCTGAAGTACTGATGGACTTAGCGAGTTTTTTCTCGCTGTCGCCAGGGACAAAAAGCAGTGAACGAAGCATGTGCATAAAAGTTCAGTTGAAAGTGGGTGCGGGGTTATTGGCTGTCATAGAGCTTAACTTGTCCGAACAATCTGTAGCTTGAATATACAGATTATTTCAGCCAATCAGGTTCAGGGAGTTGGTTGAAGATATTGCGCAGTCCTTGGCTCCAGCTGCTGCGCAATTCACGGAAGTAATCATCACCTTCATCGATACGGTGACGTTTGAATACGGACAAGCCATCGCGTTTGACCATGGCAACGTCGATGGGCAGACCTACAGAGAGATTACTTTTGATGGTGGAGTCGAACGACACCAAAGCGCATTTGGCTGCCTTGTACAAACTCAGTTCAGGTTGAATGACGCGGTCTAAGATGGGTTTG
Source organism: Limnohabitans sp. (assembly GCA_044368955.1). Taxonomy (GTDB): domain Bacteria; phylum Pseudomonadota; class Gammaproteobacteria; order Burkholderiales; family Burkholderiaceae_C; genus Limnohabitans. Next base: position 7,611 of record JBILIR010000041.1, on the reverse strand, counting down.
CCGTATTTGCTTTCGCCTATTTGGAAAAACGATGTGTCAGCTGACGACTCGATGAAATTGCCTTGGGGGTAGACCATGAAGAGACGAGGCGCCTCGCCTTTGAGTTGTCCTCCCACCAAAAAAGTGGCTGAAAAATCAACCGACGATTGTTCAGGCGCTTCGTTTTGTGTGGTGGTGATGACCTGACGCAATTCACGGCCCAGTAACTCAGCCACGCAGAACAGCGAGCCCATGGCCGTTAAAGGAGCACCGCTGTGATGTGCATATTGCTTAATGCGACTCACCACTTGCTGTGTGGTGGCCAAGTTACCACTGTTGAGCATGACGATCACGCCTTCGCCGGGCGTTTCAAACACCGTCATTTTGCAAAACGTGGACACGTGGTCTACACCGGCATTGGTGCGTGAATCTGAGGCGAATAACAAGCCTTCATTCAATGCCATCGCAACACAATAGGTCATAGCGGTTTATTGCTGAGTAAAGTTAAGCGATTCTACTTTCGCATAGCTGTCCAAGGTTTCGTTACCACCGCCTATGCGAACGCCACGAACCGGACTGGCATCGTCGTAGTCCAGTCCATGCGCCAAGCGAATATGGCCTTGGTCTGCGCCCACCGAATTGCTGACGTCAAATCCTACCCAACGCCCCCCAATCCATACCTCGGCCCATGCATGGCTGGCCACATGGCCCTGATCAGCCGAGTTCAGGTAGCCGCTGACATAACGAGCAGCTAAGCCTAAGTGCCTGGCACAGGCTAAGAACACATGCGTGTGGTCTTGGCACACACCCTTGCCCACCGCAAACGATTGCGCTGCGCTAAAGCCCACTTGGGTATGGCCTTTTTCGTATGGCATGTGATTGAGCAAGGCCAGCATCACGTCGTGCAGACCTAGATACGGTCTGGACTTCACAGTGGACCTGAAAGGTTCGATGAAAGCTTTGATGGCCGCATCAGGTTGCGTCAAGGGCGTGATACGCAAGAACACAGCGGGTGGCACGGGGCCCTCGGGTTCACCTTGGTCGGTTTGCATCAACTCGATCACGCCTTGCGCTTTGAGCACAATGGACTGCACGGGTTGGTCCATCACCAAACAATTGCATTGGTTGCCATAGGCATCTGTCCATGGCGTGGCCTTGGCTGGCAGGGTCAATTGCCATTGAATGATGTGCTGTCTGGAGGTTTGGGGCGGCGACATGCGCAGCATTTGAATGCTGCGGCGCATGGCTTGGTCGTAGCTATAAGTGGTTTCGTGGAAGATCTGTAATTTCATGACAGTACTTCCAAATAATCGGTTTGCACAGCTTGGGCCAAACCGATGTTCTCTTCAACAAATTTTTCTAAGTAGTCCTCTAAGCCTAGCGCATAGACCTCTTTCAAGGCGCCGTAGCGTAAATGGGTCAGCAAGTTGGCGCAACGCTTACGCGCCTCTCGACCGGTTTGTTGCGGAAGTTGACTCAAAATCAAGGCGCATTCATCCAAGCAAAAATGCAAAGACCGCGGGACCCTTGGGTTAAAAATCAGCAACTCCGCCACGCGGTCTGCGTCTATGGTGTCGCGGTAGGTGTCGCGGTAGGCCTCCAACGCACTGACCGATCGAAGCACTGCGCCAAGGCGGTAATAGTCGTCCACCATGTCACTCCCGCCCTCCGATTGACGTCGGGTTTTCACGCTGAGAATACGCGCGGTGTTATCAGCTCGCTCAAGGTACGTACCCAAACGTATGAAATGGTAGGGTTGGTCACGTTGCACAGTGGCAAAGGTCACGCCACGGAACAGATGGGAACGTTGTTTGATCCATTCAAAAAAGCTGGAGTCTACTGTGGTGTCGTTGCGCAGCATTTTTTTCTTACGCGACAGCAATTCAAGCCAGGTGTCATTGATGCACTCCCACATTTCTACCGTCATCGCACCCCTTACCGCTCGGGCGTTTTCGCGGCTGGCTTGAATGCTGTTAAAAATAGACGAAGGATGATCTGGGTCCCAGGCCAAAAATTGAGCAACTTAATCGGCTCGCATGGTTTTGCCGGTTGCTTCGAAGGCTGCCAGTGTGTCGGTGATGACCAAGGGTTCTTTCACCGCCTCAGCGTCGTCGCCTTGGTTATCGCTGGCGGACACCAAGGCAAAGGACTGACCCACTTCCAAAATACGCGCCATGTTCTCTGCACGTTCAAGGTAGCGTGACATCCAATACAACTGAGCAGCAACACGAGACAGCATCAACTGGCCTCGCTTTCTTCCAGCACCCAGGTGTCTTTGGTGCCACCGCCTTGGGAGGAATTCACCACCAAAGAACCTTCACGCAATGCAACACGGGTCAAGCCACCTGGCACGATGCGGGTTTTGTCCCCCATCAGCACAAATGGGCGTAAATCGATGTGCCTAGGCGCAATACCTTGGTCGACAAAAATAGGACAGGTGGACAGACTTAAAGTGGGCTGTGCGATGTAATTGTCCGGCTGCGCTTTGATACGTTTGGCAAAAGCATCTATCTCGCTTTTGCTGGAGGCGGGACCCACCAACATGCCGTAGCCACCTGCACCATGCACCTCTTTGACCACCAAGTCTTTCAAGTTAGCCAAGACATAACTCAATTCGTCAGCGTGTCGGCATTGCCAAGTTTGCACGTTCTTCAGAATAGGTTCTTCTTGCAAGTAAAAACGAATCATCTCTGGCACAAAGGGGTAGATCGATTTATCGTCAGCCACACCTGTGCCCAATGCATTGGCGATGATGACATTGCCCTGTCGGTAAACGGAAGCCAGGCCCGGCACACCAATATAAGAATCGGCTTGGAAGCACAAAGGGTCCATATAGGTGTCGTCCACGCGGCGGTAAATCACATCCACTTGCTGCGGTCCTTCGGTGGTTTGCATATAAACAAACCCATCTCTGACAAAGAGGTCAGAGCCCTCCACGAGTTCAATGCCCATTTGCTTGGCCAAGAATGCGTGTTCAAAATAGGCGCTGTTAAATCGCCCTGGGGTGTGCAACACCACCGTAGGCTGCTCTACCCAGCTTGAAGATCGCAGGGTTTGCAGCAAAAGGGCAGGGTAGTGTTCGACAGGGCGAACTGCATAACGCCTGAACAGATCGGGGAAGAGTCGCATCATCAAGATGCGGTTACTCAACATATACGAAACCCCTGATGGCACACGCAGGTTGTCTTCCAGTACGTAAAAATTACCATCGGCATGGCGAATGATGTCGACACCCGCAATATGGGCGTAAATTTGGTGCGGCAAATCCAAGCCCAGCATCATGGGCATGAACTGTGCGTTGGCCAATACTTGCTCGCTGGGGACCACACCTGCACGAAGGATGTTTTGCTGGTGATAGACATCGTGCAAAAACATATTGATGGCCGTCACGCGTTGAACCAGTCCCTTTTCCATCAATGCCCATTCCGATGCATCAATGATGCGTGGAATCAAGTCAGAGGGAATCAAGCGTTCGGTGCCACCCTCGTCGCCATTCAATGAAAAGGTGATGCCCGTGCGACGAAAAATCAAATCGGCTTCGGTTTGTTTTTGCTGTATGGTTTCAGCAGAAATGCCTTTGAGCCAAGCGTCAAAGGTGGCATAGTGCGACCGTGCCAAGCCATTGCTTTGTTGCATTTCATCAAAAATGGCATGGGCCATGAAGATCCGCCTTGATTGAGTAGGTGTTAACTCTTCTTAAGCAGACTTTATGCCCAGCAAAACTGTGCTGATTTTCAGTGCAATAGTTCTTAGATATGCCTGTTTGAGGGGCTTAAAAGAGATGCACCAGGTACTTTTGCTCGAAATAAGTGCACCTAGAGGGCGGCGCACCTTCGTGGGGCAGTCGGGCTCAGCGATGGAGCGCCATTCTTTGACGCGAAAAGGCAGCGACACCTTCTTCGTCCAATGCGGCTTGAAGTGGTAAGCTCGCAAGGCGCAACGCATGGCGTACCGCTTGTTTTTGCAAAGGGCTCGAAGGCGTTCGTCCCAGCATGGCCAAGGCCCAATCAGGAAGCTCATCAAATGCGGCTTGAATCACCAACTTGATCAAAGGGCGATCCCAAAGGCTTGAGGGGTAGTTTTCAATCACCTTGATGATCTCTGCAGTGCGGTGATCGAACCGCAAGTCAGGCAAAAAGCCAAGCAATGCTTCTTCGCTGGCCCGTTTGGTTTGAGGCAAATCTTCTATCCCAAGGTGCTTGCCAATCAAAGTCATTTCGCCCAAGTAGCGGTCTTGTTCGGCGAGGTCCAGCGGATTGAGTGAAAAACTTTGGTAAGCCCGTAAACAACTGCTCACCTCGCCTAAGTGCACCCAGCGCAGCAGTTCAGGTTCGTTGGCCACATAAGCAGAGCCATCGGGCATGAAGCCATGGACATTGGCGTGAATTCGGTTGACCCGATCAATGGCTTTCAAGGCCAACTCGCTAGGGCCATAGGTGGTGATAGCGACAAAGTAGGCGGTTCGACCTAATCGGGCTTTGAGGTCATGGCGAAAATTGGAATGGTCCCAAACGGCTGCCAAGGCTCTTGGGTGCAGGGCTTGCAGCATCAGGGATGACAAGCCCCCAACCATCATGCCGATGAAATGCGCATGGACCAGCCAAGGCATGGAGGCAGGCCCAAGTAAACCTGGGTCACCCAAAGGCTGTTTGAAGTTGTCGAGTGACTGGGTTGAACCCGTCATCTGTCGGATGTGTTGACCGATCAAATGACGGACTGGCTGGGGAATTGTGAAAGCCGACCGTAAACGGCACGCAGAGGTGCTGATGATTAGGCTGCCAATGAGTGGGCTAATGTGAACACCGAATTGGGTCCCGAGGGTAATTTGGGTACTTGCAGCGGTTTGAATTTCCTCGGGTCGAGCTTGGCTGTTGTATGTGCTGTGGGCACACCGCCCCAAGCGTCATCGGGCACTTGGCTCATCACGTCGGCCAAACTCAAACCTTTCAAGTGGGTTTCCCAAAAATTTTTCATCAAATGAGAAACCACATCTTTGCTCATCTCACCTTGGTCTTCACGAGAACGCTGTTTTGATTGCTCTTGAAAATCAAAATGTTTCACAAGGTCTAGCAGCATCAAATCAGAGGGTTTGCTTTGCGTGCAATAACCACCACCTGGGCCACGGTAAGAAACCACAAAACCCTGCTTTTTCAGCCGAGAGAACAAGGACTCCAAATAAGAAACCGATAGGCCCAGTCGTTTGCTGACTATGTCAGTGGTGACAGGCCCAGAGTCTTGGTGCTTGCATACCCACAGCATGGTGTTGACGGCGTTTTGCGTCAGTTTAGAAAACATATCAATCTCCAGACTTTGTCTCAGTGTGTGTGCCACCAGAAGGTGCCATGAATCAGTTTGTATGTGTAATATAGGTTCAAAAAGAATAATTTCAATCAAAAAATAGAAATTTGAATCGTTATAAGGTTATTATTGAGTCAAAACCTATTCAATCAAGCTGGAGACATACCAATATGCAACGTATCACCTCAACCGCAGCCATGCAAGGCAGGTACAGAATCGGTGCAGTGGCCAAACTTGCTGGCTTGCCTGTGGCGACTTTGCGTGTCTGGGAGCGCCGTTACTCGGTGGTCACGCCACCGAAAACCGATGGCGGCCATCGTTTGTACAGCGACCAAGATGTGCTTAAGGTCACCTTGCTGAAAAGCCTGACGCAACAAGGACACGCCATCAGCACCTTGTCTGATTTGGATATTTCTGCTTTGCAAAGCTTGCTGAATGAGTCTCGCCAAGCTGTTCAAGTACACGCAGCCCGTCAAGTGCTGCCCGCCGTGATTTCCTTGGTGGTGGTTGGCTATAACTTGGCTTCACGCTTAGAAACGCAAAAGTTCACCTTGAGTTTTGGCCATGCCAGCCTGAAGGTGGTGCAGGTGTTCACCGATTTGCAAGATGCTTTGTCTTCGGCTGAAATGCCTGCAGTGGACGACGCCTCAACCATGTTGGTGCTGAGTCAGTCTTCGGTGCTTTCCAACTATGCAGACGATATTTTGCGACTGCAAAAGCGTTTGAAAGTCAGCAAAGGATTGCTGATTTACCGTTATGCCTCCGACCAAGTGATACAAGACCTGAAAAATGCGGGACTGCTTTTGCGTCGTGAGCCAGTGTCTGACAGCGATTTAAGTGACATCATGCAGTCGGTACTTTTTGTAGAGCCGTCAAGGCATGTCTCGCAACTGTCGGCCAAAACCATTCCTGCACGGCGTTATTCCGATCAGGTTTTGCAGCGCGTCGCATCGATTTCAACCCAAGTGCTGTGCGAATGCCCTCGCCATGTGGCGGAGTTGATTTCGCAACTCAGCAGTTTTGAAAAGTACAGCAGCGAATGTTTGAACAGCTCGGTCAATGATGCCAAGTTGCACGCCTATCTGTCTGCGGTCTCTGGCACTGCAAGGGCTCTTTTTGAGGAAGCTTTGCAAAGGGTGGCGCAGCAAGAGGGTATAGACTTGTCTGAATAACCCCTATGAACCGCGTTCTCAATTTCAGTTCCGGCCCCGCTACCTTGCCAGAGGCCGTTTTGCGACAAGCTGCCAGCGATATGTTGGATTGGCAGGGAAGTGGCATGTCCGTCATGGAGATGAGCCACCGAGGGCCCGAGTTCACCCACATCTTGGCCCAAACACAGTCCCTGTTAAAGAGCTTGTTGGCCATTCCTGACAACTACAGCGTGTTGTTGTTGCAAGGAGGGGCTATTGCAGAAAACGCGATCGTGCCCATGAACCTGATCGGTTCCACAGGGCAAGCTGACTACGTGGTCAGTGGCAATTGGTCGCATAAGTCGATGCAAGAAGCCGCGCGTTACGGCCGTGTCCATCTGGCCGCCAGCTCCGAGGCGCAAGGCTATACCTGTATGCCAGATCTTGACTCATGGCAGTTGTCAGAAAAGCCCGCCTATGTGCATTTTTGTAGCAATGAAACCATTGGTGGCGTCGAGTGCCATTGGACACCCAACACAGGTGACGTGCCCCTCGTTGCCGACATGTCCTCCAACATCATGTCTCGACCCATCGACGTCTCACGTTATGGATTGATTTATGCGGGTGCGCAAAAGAACATGGGGCCCTCTGGTGTGACCTTGGTCATTGTTCGCCGTGATTTGATGGGACATGCGCTGGCGTCAACACCCTCTGCTTTCAATTACCAACTACAAGCCGATAACGAATCCATGTACAACACGCCGCCCACCTATGCCATCTACATCATGGGCTTGGTGTTGCAGCATATTCAAAACGAGGGTGGCTTGCCTGCCATGCAAGAGCGCAACCTTGCGAAGTCGCAGTTGCTCTATGACTTTTTAGACCACAGCCGCTTCTTCAGCAACCGTGTGCGCCCTGCAGACCGCTCTCGCATGAATGTGACTTTTTATTTGCGCGATGAATCCTTGAACACGGCCTTCCTCGAAGCTGCGCAATCACAAGGCATGGTGCAACTGCGCGGCCACCGCATCGCAGGGGGCATGAGAGCCTCCATTTACAACGCCATGCCGCTTGCAGCGGTGCAAAAATTGCGCGACTTTATGTTTGCGTTTGAAAAACTTCACGCTTGAGCCAGCGCTACCCGCGCTGCTTTGGCGATGTGTTGCGCATCCACTTGGAAAAAATGTCTTAACTCCGCGCGGGT
>JBILIR010000040.1:0-8852 GCA_044368955.1 Limnohabitans sp. | reverse complement strand
GTAGGAAAATTGATCGCACGAGGCAAACTAGACGCTGGTTGGAAAGCCATCACGCCTGAGTCCATCACGACCATTGATGGAGAAAAAGGGAAGGAATGGAAAATTGTTATCAAAAACCCAGCTGCAAATGACAAGGCAAAGGCAAGCTTGTATTTGTTTTTTTCTGAAAATGGCAACTTCATCGCGGCCAACCATACAGGCAAGTAAGCAGCTTTGAGGCCAGAACAAACTAGGGTCATTAATGCCCTGGTTTGTTCATAGCCAACTCAGCTAAACGCCTTAATCCTTACTTTTCAAATGGGATTGAAAACTCGATATATTAAAAAAACTTATTAATCAAAAAAATTGAATAAAGCATTGCTTAAATTTATCACTGCCCTCACTTTTGCGGCCTCTGTATCTTTGGCGGTAAGTGAGGACTTGAGTTCGTGCACCTTGAAAAAAACCTCTGATGAACAAAACTTCTGTAAAGCTTCATTTGCAGGAAGCGGAACCTTTTGTGACATGATAAAAAATGGAGAAAAAAAGAGAGAGTGTTACTTTATGGTTATCAAGCTTCAACGTTCTAATGCTTATCAGATAAAAAAACACGAGCCTCCAAAACCTGAGAAAGAGTAATTGAGCTGAACTTTTCTCTTCAGCGACAAAGGCTATGCATCCTTTCAACTTGCAATATGATGTCAGCTACTTAATTCTAAAAATTTATCCATATGTCTAACGTTTCTAACCACAACAATGATTTGTCAATTCCTGATGGCGTAACTTTCGTTGGGTCGATCAATGTCCCCGGATTTGCAAAGATAAATGGTGACATATCGGGTGAAATCATTTGCAAAGAACTCGAAGTGGGGCCGGAAGGCAACGTCAGAGGAAAAGTTCAAGCACAGGCAATACAAGTGCATGGTCAATTAGAAAACGATATCAATTGCAAGGGCTTGGTCAAAATTTTCAAGACTGGCAAGGTGACAGGAAAATTGAGTTATGCAGAAATTGACATTGATCGTGGTGGTCAATTCATTGGTGCAATGACCAGCAATAAATCTTGACATTAGAAAGCGTATTTGACACCCATCTGAATCAAACGGGGCATACCCACCAAGATGCCACGGGTACGGTCAACAACATACGTTTTGTCGAGTAAATTTTTACCAGTCACAAATGCTGAAATTGCTTTGTCGAATCGGTAATTGAGTGCTGCATTCCACACGGTGTAGGCTGCGATTTGTCCCGTTTGTCCATCAGCTGTCGGCGAATCTGTGTTTGCAAAATCGGAATACTGGCTGCCAACATATTGAGCTTCAAGTTCACCCTTGAATGCACCAGCGGCATAACCCAAAGCAGCTGTCAGCGTGCCTTCTGGCGCATAGGCTTGACGTTTTCCTTGTGAGCCCACAATCGCGTCAGTGGATACATTGCGAAAAGCTTCTGTCTGTTCAGCCTTAGCAAGCCAAGTCAGTGCCAGTCGGCTGAACAAACCATTTGTAGATTCTGTATTGGTCGCAAGTTCAAAACCCTCAAACAACGCTTTTCCTTGCGACAGTGGTGTACTTCCACCAGCAATGGTTCCAACCGCAATCAAATTGTCGTAGTTGTTGCGGAAATAGGCGCCTTGCACTGAAACACTTTTCATGGGTTGCGCTCTAAATACCAATTCAAAGTTCTTTGATTTCTCGTATTTCACATCAGTGACTGTGCCCGTACTGCCTATCAAGTCTTCCACACGCGGTGGTGCAAACCCTTTGTGCAAGCTTGTAAAGACTGTCAGCGTTTCAGTTGGGTTCCATGTAGCACCTATGCCTGGCGTTAAGGCATACACATTGTTCTCGCCTGTTTGTGCTGTTAGAAGGTTGTTCCGCTCAGCTTTGATTGATTCATAGCGGGCAATGGGTGTGATGGATATTTTTCCGATATCAAATCGGTTAGCCATAAAACCTGAGTACGCGCTGGTGTTGCGTAAATTATCTTCAACCAGTGTCCCGCTTCGTGCGGTAGGCCCTGTTGCATTGATCTGCTTGCGATTTTGTTCTTCGAAATGGATCCGAGCACCTGCTTGAAATTCACCCAGACCATGGGTGATTGTTATTCGCGGTTCGATTCCCCATGTTTCATAGCTCCTCAATCGGCCTTGTATCGATTCACAGGTGTCAGGATTGATGGCAACCCCAGCTAAACGCGATGGGTTGAGCGCTGCACATTGCCCATCTTGACTGTTGCTGGCCTGACGCCACCAGTCGCGATCAAACTTTGAGTAATACACGCTGGTGATCAAGGTGGTTTGGTCAGTGATGAGGAAATCGTGGGTGATTGAAAGCCCAGAGCGCTGCGCTTCAAAACGGTCGTTTTTGAAAGGGTTGTAGCTGGATCCAAGATTTTCGAATTCTGCTTGCGTAAGCCCTGAGTAGGTCTGTACCGAATCTTCTTTGTAAAGATTGGTGCGAAGCGTGATGGCCTGGCGTTCACTCAGTTCAGTGCTGTACTTGATATTGAGGTCATCCAGTTTGTGGGTCATATTGTCACGAGCGCCGTCACCTTGCTTGTGCCCGTAGTCCAAATTTAAACCGCTTGCGCCCATGCTTACCTTGCCGTTGGCGTAATCGCGATTACCTATCACCCCTTGCACATAGCCTCCAAAAGTCTGCCGAGGTGCAGGGGTAATGTAATTCACCACGCCACCCACTGTTTGTGGTCCAAACATCAAAGAACTTGCACCTTTGAGTACCTCTATGCGCTCATAGCGATCCACCATTGGGTGGTAATAGCTGGCGTTGTCCCCATAAGGTGCATAGGCCAAGGGAAGCCCATCTTCAAGCAAAGTGATCTTGGTGGAACGGGTTGGATTGAGTCCACGCATCGCGATATTGGGGCGCAATCCAAAACCTTCTTCATCACGCGCATGTACGCCGGCTACTTTGCGCAAAGCTTCGTTGACAGTGAACACATGTGAGTCCTCGAGTTCCTTCTTCCCCAGAATCTGGCCGGCACCGCCAAGGCTCGTGAGGTTTTCTTCCCCACCGATCACAAAGACCGTTGCCATGCTGGTTTGCGGCGTATTGTCCTGTGCATGACCCACTGTCATACCTGCATGTGCATAGGCAATGGCAAGCAGTAGCCGTCTGGCAATCGACAATTTTTGTAATGGCTCACGCTTCATTGATTTCATGACTGATTTCGCTTTGTTGAAAAAAATCATCATAAACTAAATAAGAATGATTCGTATTAACTTTTTAAAAGCCAAAGACTTTTGACTTTAAATAATTATTTAGAATTCATTAAATAAATCTAATTTATAAAAATTTATAATTATCTTGTTACCATAGCTCACTTAAACACATGAATAAAGTTATGAAATTCATACAGATGATTTTGCTTTTGGCAATGACTGAAATTCATGCGCAAAATATTGGAGACGTTTTTGGTGGCATCTCTTACCTGCAAACCTCAATCAAAGATGAGTCCTCAAACAATCTTGGCACCTTCAAACCCACCGTCATTGGATTGGGCTTGGCCTATGTGGTGTTGGACAACATTGCTTTAGAAGCAAATGTCTTCAATGGAACAAATGACTCATCTCTGGCGAGTCGGCTTGGTTCAGTGACCGTTCAGGTTAAAAATGGATACAGCTTAGGTATTCGCCCCTTCATGGCATTCAATGAATCATGGGGCGGCTATGCAAAATTAGGCAGGCAATACGGAACCCAGACCTTGACGCAACCCAAAATTGTTAACGCAGCGATTGTTCAAAATACAACTGATTCATCCTATGCACACACAGTTTATGGTCTAGGAATTGCCTACAACATCGATCGCCAATGGGGAGTTTCTACTGAATACATGTGGTCGAAAAAAGGGGAATCCGAAAACAGCAAGAACGCAAGCCTTGGAGTAGGACTCAGGTACAAATTCTAAATTCAGATCAATATGACGGGACATATTGAATATACTGAGCATACTTAATTACTTGGTCAACAATCAGCCATGAGCCGCAAGCTTGTCAGAAGTGGCGTACAGCACTCGGTCACATTTAATGCAGCGACCCGTAATGCTGTGAGTCCCAAATACGAACTCAAAGAAGGCGAGCCCATACCGCTTGAACTTAAAGACGCTACTGATCCAAGTAAAAAAACCGTGATAACGGATGCAATTTTTTCTGAAGGAAAAACCCACATCAAAAGCAATATGCAAATAATAGATGTCGACGGTATTCTTCAAGACAATATACAAAGCGTAGGTACAAACAAGCACTACAAAGACAATATCCAAAAATTCGACGACGCAAAACCCATCATCGATAACTGGCAAAAAATTACAGACGCTTCCAACATAAGCCAACATGAGTTGATGGGCGGACAGCAAACAGTTCAAAATCTTAAAAATGATCTAAAACCTCAAAAGGCCGTGGCAAGAGTTGTCAGACAAATCAAGGCTAATTTACCCGGCAAAGAATCCAGCCCCCCCAATGATGACGAACTTCAAGCCAAAATAAGGCGGATAAAAAAGAAGCTGCAAAACGCCAATCAAAAACTTAAAAACATACAAGAGAACAATCAATAGCTGGCCAGGTCATTTAATTAATACAATTTAGAGTAATTTTCATATATAAAACAACAACTTAGAGATAAAAGCTGAGGATTCATGTGCAAATGATGTATCTTGCTGATACAAATACTTTAGGCACATGGAGTTTCATATGTATAAATGGCTAAGTCTTCTGATTTCTTTGCTCTATCCGGTGTTTGCTCAGGCCGCCGATATTTCCTCGTGTACGCTCAAACCCAAACCAGACGAAATGAATTACTGCAAAGCCTCCTTTGCCGGCAGTGCAACATTTTGCGACATGATCAAAAATGGTGAGCTAAAAAGAGATTGCTATTTTCTGGTGATCAGGGTTCAAAGAAACAATGCCTATCAAGTGAAAAAGACCGAGCCTGAAGCTGCAGCAAAAGAATAGGCGACTAAGTTTTTAGAACTACCGATTTAGAGTCACTTCAACAACATCACAAGAAGCCATTGAATTCTTTTGATTTTTAAGACTGATGGCGACATAAGGCTCTTCAGGATAGCTAGACGCTACGATGAAATGCCCATTGGTGTAATCGCTCCACTGACCACCGTCCATCGTGACCCATGAGCGGTTAAAGGGCAATGTGTAAGTTTCATTTTTAAATGACACAACAACAGAATCTCCTTTGAAATACGTCTCAAAAGGGAAACCAAGGTAGTGCTTGCCACAGGTGAGTGGCTTAGAAACAATTTGTGCGGATGCCAAAAAACCATGCAATGAGATAACGACAAACAGGACGTATTTCATAGGGCGTATTATGGAGCGCATAAACTTTTCTTCCTTCGAAAGACAACCATGACAAGACCAGTTTTAACCGAGCAACACATTCATTCTGCCGCTCAAGCAACCGTCGCAACTTTTAACCAAGATATTGTTCAAGAGGTTCAGTTGGCCATTGCCAAACACCAAATTGTGGTTGTCGGTATGAAGCAAAACCCCGTCGTTAAAAATGTTCGCACATTGCTTACAGATGCTGGCCTTGCGTACCACTACTTAGAGTACGGAAGTTACCTCAGCCAATGGAAGCGACGCTTGGCTTTGAAAATGTGGACTGGCTGGCCCACATTTCCCATGGTGTTTCGCGACGGTATCCTTTTGGGCGGATTCAAAGAAGTCAAAGCATTGATTGCTCTGAAAGCCATTTGACCATGGTATTGACCAAGGGTTGTACCGACTTAGGGTCTCGTATGTCACCGGCCAACACATGTTGCCCCTCACTTTGGCTGTAAGTGACCAACTCAAGTTTTTTACTGGCTGAACCCATGCGTTCAAAGATTTTTTGGGTCTCTATCGGGTCAACGGTTTGGTCGTCTGCGCTGTAGAGTACCAATAAAGGTGTCTTGAATAACTGCACGTCGCTTTCTCGTACCTTCTTGACCAGTGCCATCATGGGGAATAAAGCGCTGGTGGGATAGCTTTTTGTCCATGCCGTAGATTCCTGCGTACTGACTTCAGGAAACTTCAATTCGGGACCTGTGATCGCCATGGAAATGTGTTTTCCCCAGTGACCATTCAGCAGTTCTGAGCGTTTATCTTTAAGACCAAAATTGGGGGAGATAAACACATGCGCTTGGACAGCGTTGGCATAGGGTGAAGTTTCAAGCCATGTGGACAGCGTCGAACCGGTGGAACAACTGATGACCAAAACTTTTTCGCCCAAAGTTTGTCCTATGCGAATGGCCTCCACAGTATCTGCCAACCAATCTTGAACAGTCACTTGGCCAAGGGCAGCGCCAGGCAAGCCGTGGCCGCTTAGGCGTGTGTAAAAAAGATTAGCACCTAACTCTTTCGCAACCAAATCAGCAACAGGCGCTGCTTCCATACGACTGGCAGAAAACCCGTGTATATAGACCACAGACCAAGGTGTTTTTTGACGATTGGGGTCAGCCCAAACTATTCCCTTGGCAGTCCCTGGTTTGATGTCGCTGAACTTGGCTTCGCTTTGGGCAAGCCAATCATCGAGCTCTGACAAATTTTGCGTAGGTGCACTTCTGCTCGAAGGCGTGTCGGTGCCAAATTCGTTGGTCGGCCCGAGAAAGAATGCAATCACAGCCAGCAGCACAAGCCCTAAAAGAGATTTGAGAGCCAAAACCCCCCAGCATTTTAAACTATATGGTGTGCGGGTTTCAACAGTCATGGCATTCCCTTAGTTTTATTGGTGTTTAAAAATTGGCTTACGTTTATTCACAAAAGCGTCCATGCCTTCTTTTTGGTCTTCGGTCGCAAAAAGCGCGTGGAACATGCGCCGCTCAAACATCACGCCGTCGGACAAACTGCTCTCGAATGCGCGGTTGATGGATTCTTTGGCAGACATCACAGCCATTTGTGAATAATCACAAATACAAAGGGCCGCGCTCAAAGCCTCATCCATCAATTTATCAAGCGCCACAACGCGACTGACAAGCCCTGCACGCTCTGCCTCTTGTGCATCCATCATGCGGCCAGTCAAGGCCAAGTCCATGGCCTTGGCTTTGCCAATCGCACGGGGTAAACGTTGTGTGCCACCTGCACCAGGGATGATGCCAAGTTTAATTTCAGGCTGACCAAACCGCGCGTTGTCGGCTGCGATGATGATGTCGCACATCATGGCCACCTCGCATCCTCCGCCCAGTGCAAAACCGGAAACCGCTGCAATGATGGGCTTGCGAATACTGCGCAGCGTTTCCCAGTCGCGGGTGATGTAGTCGTTCTTGTATACGTCGGCATAGCTGTAAGTAGCCATCGCGCCAATATCAGCACCCGCAGCGAAAGCTTTTTCATTGCCGGTCAAGATGATGCAACCTATGTGGGGGTCTGCATCAAATGCCTTCAGTGCAGTGCCCATTTCAACCATCAGTTCGCTGTTTAAAGCGTTCAGTTGTTTGGGACGGTTAAGTGTGATGATTCCCACTTTCTCTGCCTCGGTGCGAACTTGAATCAACTCGTAGCTCATGCATATCTCCAAATCGTGGCTATCTTGTTCAACTGAGCCCCGAGTCGAATCGACTGGGGATGGTGATAAATTATCCCCCAAGGAGACTGACATGACTGATAAGACAGTAAGCTACGAAGAGCGCGGTCCAGTAGCGTGGCTCACACTCAACCGTCCACAAGCTTTGAACAGCTTCACACGCGAAATGCACCGCCATTTGTGGGAAGCATTTGATCAGGCTGAAGCCAACCCACTGATTCGTGCCATGGTGATCACGGGCGCAGGCCGGGGATTTTGCGCTGGCGCCGATTTATCCGAATTTGATTTTGCCGAAGGTCCAAACTTGATAGCACGTGCAGACCCAGGACCCGTCATTGACCAAGCTTTCAATCCAACGACCAGACGTCTGCAGCAATTGCGAATGCCTACGGTTGCCGCAGTCAATGGGGTTGCTGCTGGTGCGGGGGCTTCTTTTGTGATGGCTTGCGACATTGCCATTGCGGCACCGACGGCATCATTTATCCAAGCATTTAGCAAAATTGGCTTGATTCCAGACGCAGGCAGCAGTTGGTTTTTGGTAGAGCGCTTAGGCTTGGCTCGGGCCATGGCATTGGCTATGACCGGTGAGAAATTGATGGCAGCCCAAGCCAAAGAGTGGGGCCTGATTTGGGATGTGGCAGATGACTGCTTGGAGGCCTCTTCGCAAATGGCGCGACGCTTGGCAGCGATGCCAACCCAGGCATTGATTGCCACGCGTGCGCTGTTACGTGAAGCGGGAAACAGAAACTTGAACCAACAGCTTGATGTAGAGCGTGATACCCAATCTGCCCTTGGGAAAACGCACGACTATATGGAAGGTGTGACAGCCTTCTTGCAAAAACGTCCGCCCCAATTCACAGGGCACTGACCATGCCGCATGTCACTCCAGAGCTGGACTTGGCGCATCGGGTCGGTGAGACGATGTTTTCTGCCGATGTGGCTTCGCGTGAGACCATGGGCATGGCATTGGTTTTTTGCAAGCCAGGTCAAGCTCGAATGCAAATGCGCGTGACACCCATGCATCTGAATGGACACCAAATTTGCCATGGTGGATTTATATTTACGTTGGCAGATTCAACTTTCGCTTTTGCCTGTAACAGCCATAACAATGTCGCGGTTGCAGCAGCTGCATCGATAGAATTTTTAAAGCCTGCTCACCTAGATGATCTGTTGGTGTGCGATGGAATTGAACAGGTGCTCAGTGGCCGCCATGGTGTTTACGACATGGTTGTACGCAATCAGAAAGAAGAAGTCGTGGCGCTTTTCAGAGGTAAAAGCGCACAAATTCAAGGAACAGTGGTGCCCTCATGAGTAAAACCCATTTTCCGCTTGAGCCTATAG
>JBILIR010000039.1:0-8995 GCA_044368955.1 Limnohabitans sp. | reverse complement strand
AGCCACCTCTATCAACGAGCAAACCTTAAGCTTTATTCCTAAGCTCTTGGCGATCGGGTTGACGGCCGCCATTTTTGGCGGATGGATGATCAACAGCTTGGTCGACTACACCAAAATTTTGTATGGTCGTATTCCAGGCTTGTTTGGCTAAGCACTGATGAATATCGAGATGCTCAATTTGTTAGACAGGTTTTATGCCCTGGTCTGGCCGATGCTGCGCATCTCTGCCTTTTTAGCTTTCTCGTCTATTTTTTCTATCCGTGCGGTCAGTCTTCGCATACGTTTGTCGATTTCGATTGTGCTGGCTGTTTTCTTGTCTTTGCACCTGGAGATACCGCGCATTGATCCCGCCACAGCAGAGGGGCTTAAAGAGATCGTCAACCAGTTGTTTGTCGGCTTGGTGATGGCCTTGATCATGCAGATTTCAAGTGCTGCGATTGTGGTGGCAGGTCAAGCGGTGTCAGGCTCTATGGGTTTGTCCATGGCGAATATGGTGGACCCCTCTTTCGGTAATGTCCCTGTGATTTCTCAATTTTTTACCATTCTCGGCACCTTGGTGTTCTTATCGATTGGTGGGCATTTGATTGTGTTTGGTTTGCTGTTGGAGTCCTTCACTTTGTTTCCCATCGGTAAATCAATGTTGACGCAAGACCTGTTGGGCAAGATCACTGCCTGGGGAGCGTTGATGTTTGTCGCTGCGCTGTTGATTTCATTGCCGGTGGTCATTACCTTGTTGTTCGTCAACATCGGTGTGGGCTTCATCACCCGAGCCGCGCCCAGTTTGAATATTTTCTCGGTGGGCTTGCCGGCTTTGCTCATCGCTGGATTTGTGGTGCTGTGGCTGTCCATTCCCAGCGTAATTCAACGCATCAGTTGGTTATGGGTGCAAACCTTTAGCCAGATGCGCAGCCTATTGACAGGCGGCTAGGGCATGGCAGACGATTCCTCAGAGCGTAACGAAGAACCTACCGCACAGCGACTCAAAAAGGCGCGTGATGAAGGTCAGATCGCCCGATCCGTGGAGTTGTCAACAGCTGCGCTTTTGGTGACTGCCACTTTGTTTTTCTATCTGGCTGGCGGCTATATGTTCAGCCGTTTGGGTGCTTTGTTTACAAACCAGTTGCAGTTTGATCGCAAGGTGATGGACAAAGCCGAACTGTTGCCCGGCATCTTTTTCCAATCGGTGATTGATGGCTATATCTTGATATTGCCCATCATGATTTTGCTGGCCTTTATTGGGATTGTTTCGACTGTGATGAGTGGTGGATTGGTGTTTTCCTTAGGGATGTTGGCCCCCAAATTCAGCAAGCTCAACCCGATGTCTGGCTTAGCCCGTATGTTTGGCACCAAGGCCTTGATTGAGTTAGTCAAGGCCATTTTGAAATTTGGTCTGATCAGCCTTATTTTGTGGATCTCGGTTTCCAACAATATCGATGACTTGATTACGCTTAACCGTATGGATTTAGGCACCGCTGTTCAACATGCTGGCTCTATGATTTTGGATGCCTGTTTTTGGATGAGCATGGGCTTGGTGCTGATTGCGTTGTTGGATGTTCCTTTGCAGCAATACCAAGTCAATAAAAAACTCAAGATGACCCGTCAAGAGATCAAGGACGAGATGAAAAACTCCGAAGGTCGCCCCGAAGTTAAGGCCGCGATTCGCCGCCGTCAGCGCGAAATGGCGAACGGGCGCATGTTGGACAGGGTCAAGGACGCTGATGTGGTCATCACCAACCCCCAACACTTTGCTGTTGCTTTGAGCTATGACCCCAATTCGGATGGCGCACCCACACTGATCGCCAAGGGTACCGACGAATTGGCAAGCCGCATCAAAGAGCTTGCCAAAGCCGAGAGCGTCTATATCTTTGAGGCGCCCGAGTTGGCCAGAGCGCTTTACTTCACCACCAAGTTGGAAGAGCCCATCCATGAGGCGCTCTACCATGCGGTCGCCCAAGTCATTGCTTATGTGTTCAGCCTGAACCAGTCTTACGCGCCTGGGGAGGGCATCATCAAGCCGACCTTGCGAATCCCCGACAATATGCGCTATGACGAAAACGGTTTTCTCTTTCAATGATGAGTCCAGAAAGACGAATCGACCATGAGTGATTTTTACCAAAGCCCTGCTGACAAACTGCGGTTTGAGATTTTGCTCAAGTCGCTGCGGGAGGGGCGGCTCAATTTAGCCATTCTTGGCGACGATGAAGTCGCGCTGACCTATTACGGCAGGCGTATCTTTCAACACCTGCGTGAGCAGGGTGAGTCGCATGTGGAGTTGTGGACCTCGGCAGACTCGGAAAAACTGGTCGACCGTTTCAACGAAATACTGTCAGAGTTAACAGTCGACCAAGCGGTTGACAAGGGCAACAAGGCGGCCCCCAAACGCTTCATGATTTTTCCCGACACCCAAGCCATCCAAGAATTCGAATTGCAACTCTTGGCCCGTTTGGTCAATGGGTTTCCAGCCAGCAACATCAACTTGATTTTGCTGGTGAACAACCAAACCTCTTACGAGAAAAAGCTGGCCACCTTTGGTAAAAATTTATTGCAATGGGTATTAGAGTCAGAAGACCCCACCCCGCCAAAGTCCCAACGTATCGAAACCCGCGACGATTTTTCGGCTTCGCAAAAGACCACTGCACCGATGGCGGCAGCCTCGGGCAAGACCTTCACCGTGCCGCCAGCGCCCCTGCCTCCCTTGGATGTACCCGAACAAGGCATGACCCCCACCAATGCCGCAGCTTTGCCCGTAGGTGAATCAACGCCAGAACTCGACGACCCCATGGAACCAGTGATGGGGGAAGAGGTGGTTGCAGCAACCACTTTGAGCGGCGAAGAGTTGGCCAAAGAGTGGGCCGACAGTGCGGCTGCATCCAGGCGCAGCACGAAAATTGTCGCCATCTTGCTGGTGGCTATCTTGGGCAGTTTGGCGACCTTTGGTTTTTTGTACCAAGACCTGATTCGCCAAGAGGCTGAGTCTTTGCAAGATTACTTGGGCGGCAAAAAACCTTTGTCAGAAGTCCAAGCTGACCAAGCGCCTGCACCTGCAGCGACGGTTTCCATGTCTTCCAGCAATACCTCAGACCCTAAATCGCCCGATATTGTGCTGAGTGAAAAAGAAGAGCTTGTTAGCCCCAGCACCCCTGCCATCCCCAGCCCACCAGTTGCTGCCGCACCCAGTTCACCGTCACCAGCCCCCACGCCAGCTGTGCCTGAGCCAGCAGCAGCCCCCGCCCCCAGTGTGGTGGAGGCTAGGAAACAACCTGAAATAGCGGCAGAAAAATCCGCTGGTGCTGACGATCCTGTTTGGGTCAGCAAACTTGATGCCGATACTTGGGTGATGCAGCATGGTGCTTTTGACAGTTTGGCTGAGGCCAAAGCGTTTCAAGCCAACTCCAGCTTGTTCAAGTCGGCGCAAGTCCTGTTCAGTCAACGTAAAGGCGGGAAATCGTTTTACATTGTCTTGACCGGGCCCTATGCAGACAAAGCCATGGCAGAGACCCAAATGCGGCAAAACCCAGCCATGGCCAAAGCTTGGCTGAGAACCTCGAAGTCTTTGAAAGCTCAGTTTCAGGACTGACACTCTAAAGATTTTTCAAGTTGTCCGTCTTGCGGCCGACTTTAACTGCGGAGATTTTTTATGAGCAGTGAAGATACGTTTGACGATAAGCCTTTGGCCGATGTCGATGAGCAGGCGCTTGCCAAAGCTTTAGACAACGAACATGTGTTCGAGCGCAGCAGTGCGCCACCAGCCTTGGTGAAGCCAACGGCTTCAAGCACAGATGAGTTTCCCGATGAGCCTGAACCTGAAACAGAGCCCATGCCTGAACCCGAGCCGCTTGATGCAGAGTTTGTGGATCCGGCCAGCCCAGAGGTTTTCGCCTCAGATGAAAAAGCCCCGCACCATCAAAGCAGCTATGGTCATAGCGACCCTGCCACCTTGGCTGCGCAAGGCTCAGGCGAGTTGCGAGACCCACAATTAGGCGCAGTCCAAACCCGTGAATTGGCCGAAGCTGAGCTGGCATCTTCTGACACGGAACAACCCACTTCATCTGAACCAACGCAAACCCCTTCGCCCTTAGAGGGACAGGTTTTGCAACCCCATTTAGCCCATTTGGCTCAAGTTGGCCTGACTGACTCCGATACATGGGAAGAGCAGATCAAGCCTAGGATTGAGCATTTACACGAGCAAATCGACGAAGTGAATGTCCGGCTTGACCATTTGACGACCCGAAAATACCGATAAGGACACGACCCATGGCGCAAGAACAGGAAAACGCAAAAACCGCCGAAGCTGGCGCGGTTTTGGCCGAGCCGTCTGCTGCCACAGAGGGAGAAGCCCTGGCCGAAGGTATTGAGGCTTTGCAAGCGCAGGCACTCGACGGCAGCGAAGTCTCTAAACAACTCGAAGACCTCACCGGTGTGGTGCTCAGCTCCGCTGAAGTGTCCACCCGTTCAGCCGAGGTGGCGGCCAATATCAGCGAGGAAATGCGCAATGTGATGGTCAAGGTAGACGATATGAGCCGGCGCAATGTGCTGCATTCGCGCGTCATGTTGGTCGGTTTGCTCAGTTTTTTGATGATTGCGGTGGGTACCTTCTTTGCCATTTCCACCCGATTGCAGCAAAACATTCGCCAGTTGGATGTTCTCTCGCTGGCGGTGGGAAAGCGCGTGGTGGAACTCGACGCCACCTTGGCCGCTTTTGGCGACGCCACCAGTGGCTTGGGGGATGCCACTGGGAAACTCGATAACATGGAAGAGCGTCAGGCCAAACTTGACAGCAAAATCGAAGCTCGGATGGAAGACATGAGCAAACTGTTTGGCAAGATGCCCGAACAAATTGCCGGTCAGGTCAATGGGCAAAGCGAGAAAAGCTTGGATGCCAAATTGCAAAACCTGCAAAAAAGCATTCAAGCCGTAGAAGCCAAAGTGCAGGCCTTGTCTGCCAAAGCACCTGCTGCCGCACCTGCCCAAAACAACCAAGCGGTGATTTTGGAAATTCAAAAGCTTAAAAAAGATTTAGAAGCTGCTATTTCCTCTAACCAAATTGCTGCCAAAGCCGCGCGCGAGCAAGAAAAAGCCGCTGAAAAAGCGGCTGAAAAGGCCGCCATTGCGGCTTCGCGTAACCCGCCTTTGAGCATGCCCGTTGCTGCATCAGAGGGTAAATCGGCTGAAAGCAAGGCGGCCGCAGAACTCAGAGCCAAAGCCAAAGCTGCTGAAGCCAAGGCCGCAGAAGCCAAGGCAGCTGAAGCTAAAGCACAAGCCAAGGCAGCCGCTGACGCCAAGGCTGCAGAGGATGCTAAAGCGGCGGAAGCCAAGGCCAAGGCGGACGCCAAAGCCGCTGAAGCCCGCGCCAAGGCGATTGAGGCCAGAGCGGCGGCTGAGCGGGCTGCTCAGCCTCCCGCCATTCCGCCACGCGCTCAGCCCAAAGAAGACCGGGTCATTTACCCCCGTCCAAATACTGACAACTGAGCGGACAACTGAGCGGGCAATTAAGTTGCCAGTTCCAGCGACAGTTGATCGTCAAGCTGAAAATGCTTGGGCGTAGCCAGTGGCCAAAACTCGGTAAAAACTGCAGGCATGCCTTTGGTAGGTTTTTTCAACAAACTGCCCTCAGCCAAGGTGGGGTACAAATCTTCCAATGAACAGGTTTGGTGAGCGCTAACGCGACGCATGATGTGCTTGGCCTGAAGCTTGTCAGGCGATTGAAAACCCGCTGCTTGCAACAATTCTTGCAATGCCTCCAAGGTGTGGAGGTGAAAATTTTTCACCCGCTGGGCTTTGCTGGGCACCACCAGGGCCATTTGGCGTTGGGGGTCTTGGGTGGTGACACCCGTCGGACAATTTCCCGTGTGACAGGTTTGCGCTTGTATGCAGCCCAAGGCAAACATGAAACCTCTGGCGCTGTTGCACCAGTCAGCGCCCAGCGCCAAGGCGCGAACAATGTCAAAACTGCTGATGATTTTGCCGCTCGCACCCAAGCGAATTTGCGAGCGCAAGTTCACGCCTACCAAGGTGTTGTGCACCAAACGCAGGCCCTCCAACATGGGCATGCCCATGTGGTCAGAAAACTCCAGCGGTGCGGCCCCTGTGCCGCCTTCTGCACCATCGACAACGATGAAATCAGGGGTGATGCCGGTCTCCAGCATGGCTTTCACGATGGCAAACCACTCCCAAGGGTGACCCACGCAAAACTTAAAGCCAGTGGGTTTACCGCCACTCAAGGTGCGCAGTTGCTGCACAAATTCAAGCAGTTCAATCGGGGTAGAAAACGCGCTGTGCGAAGCGGGTGAGACACAGTCTTGATCGATGGGTACACCACGTGCTTGGGCAATTTCCTCTGTCATTTTGGCTGCTGGCAAGACGCCGCCGTGACCAGGTTTGGCCCCTTGGCTGAGTTTGATTTCGATCATCTTCACCTGCGGGTCAAGCGCTTGGCGGGTAAAGCCCTCTGGGTCAAACTGGCCTTGTGCGTCACGGCAGCCAAAATAACCCGAGCCGATTTCCCAAATCAAATCGCCGCCGTAAACGCGGTGGTGGCGTGAGATGGAGCCTTCACCGGTGTCGTGGGCAAAGCCACCCATTTGTGCACCTTGGTTCAAGGCCATGATGGCATTGGCACTCAAGGCACCAAAACTCATGGCCGAGATATTGAACAGACTCAGGTCGTAGGCTTGGGTGCAGTTTTTGCCGCCCACACGAACACGAAAATCATGGCTTTCAATCCGACTGGGTGCCATGGAGTGGGTGAGCCACTCGTAACCTTCAGCCATCACATCCAGTTGCGTACCAAAAGGTCGTTTGTCGGATTGTCCTTTGGCTCGGGCATAGACCAGCGAGCGCTGGGCGCGGGAAAAGGGCTCGGCCTCATTCTCGCTTTCGATGAAGTACTGACGAATTTCAGGACGAACGAATTCCAGCAAAAACCGCATATGTCCCAAGATGGGGTAGTTGCGCAAGATGGCATGGTGGGTTTGCAGCAAATCGTGCACGCCCACCGCACTGAGCAGCGCAAACAGCAACAACCACCAAGAGAACTGACCGCCGGCGAGTAACACCAACAGACTTAGGCATAAACCGCCTAGACAAATAAAGAAGGTGGTGTAGCGCACCGGATAGGGTACGCGAATGGCATTGATGCGGCGAAGGATTTGAGATGGATCGGGCATAGGGGAAGATCTCGTGGGGCCCCACCCGTTTTTCGACGTCAGGGTGGCGAATGACGCAAACGTGAAGCCAACCTAGCTTGCGCCAAGGAGGATACCTCAGCGCGAAGACGTGCCATTGACAGTTGTTGGTCGGCTGAGCGTTGAATTTCTTGCAAGTCTTTCAAAATGGTTTGGCGCAGTGTGTCTAACTCCACATCGATGGTGGACAAACGCTTGCGCAACTCGCGTTGCTGGTTCATGCGTTGGCTGAGCAAGCTCACGCTGCCGGCAATGACTTTCCAGTTTTGCGCCAACTCGTCTTGCGCTGGGCGGTTTAACTGCTCGAAGAGTTCGCCCAGCAAGGGGTCGTGAAGTACTTCGCTAGAGGCTTCGGCATTGGTTTGGGCAGCCTCTTCACTTTGGGTATTGTTGAAGTTGTGCACCTGCGCCCAACCCATGCCGGGGTCGTACTGCTTCAGACCTTTGAATGCGAGGAATTTTTCTTCAGACATGGCCAGACCGTGTGTGCTTGGTCTTCAAAGCTTGGCCGCGTTGCCGCGAGCCAAACGTTTGAGGAATTCAGGGATGCCGATTTGGGACAGGGATCGGCTGTTGACAATAGCCTCGTCCTGATCGGCCACTTTGCGCTGGCGGTAGCGCCCCAGCACCGAGTACTGCGATGCATTGGGAATGGTCTCGAGCACGCTGGCCTTGGCCGCAACCAAAGGAACGCGTACACGGCTGGTGTCTTGTTCAGTCATTTTCACGGCTGCAGGCTTGCGCGGCAAGTTGGCCTGGGCCATGCGGATATCCCGTGCTGCGCAAATCGCTTCGCCAAATTCACGGAACGACTCACCGCCAATGTCTTGGGCGTCCATCAGGTAGCCACGCTCGAACAAATCACGCGCTGATTGCGATTCCAAAATGGGTGGTGCCAGCATGAAGCTGACGGGAAAGCGTTGGCGGGTGAAAACGTCAGAGTTGAGTTGCTCATTCAACACGCGTGTGGGGCATACCACCAGCATGGGGCGGCGCTCCGAGGCCGAGTCAAACACCCAGCGGTTGCGGTTCAAAAAGCCAGAAGTTGCTGCAAGCTCAATTTCGGAAACCGAGGTGGGTACCAGCACCATGTCGAACTCGAACATCAATTCGCCGGCCAATGAGTCGGACCATGTCAGGTCGCAGACCAAAATATCGCATTCACTGGCAGCACGGCGCATTTGCAAACGTGCTTCAAAAATAGGGCGGTTGCCGCCTTGGTCCACAGGCAAAGCCAAGTGTTTGATGACAGCGCCTACGTCGGGCGCTTGTTTGAGCCAATTGCTCGAGGAGCCGTGGGGATCCCAATCGATCAGGGTCACAGCCAAATTCATACTACGACTCAGATAAGCCACTAAGTTGGCTGACAGCGTGCTTTTACCAACGCCGCCTTTTTGACTTGTGACCAAAATCTTGAATGCCATCATCAGCTCCAAAAGTTACGGAGGTGTCGAATCCACGGGCTTTTGCAATCTGCAGAAACCAAATGAGGAAATTTCCGTAAGGGGGGATGGATATTAGCTTTTTTTGCGTTTATGTCAAATTTTGTGTTTTATCGAATGTTGTTTTGTCGCTACTCGGATGTCTGAAGCGGCTTTGCGACACAATCGCTACCAATGGACAAAATTCGCATCGATAAATGGCTGTGGGCTGCGCGTTTTTTCAAAACCCGCTCCTTGGCCACGGACGAGATCAACAAAGGCCGTGTCGAGGTCAACCAACAAACCGCCAAGCCCTCGCGTGAGGTGAAAACCGGCGATACCGTGGCCATTCGGCGTGAAGGCTTGGTGCGCACAGTGACAGTGATGGGT
>JBILIR010000346.1:0-6955 GCA_044368955.1 Limnohabitans sp. | reverse complement strand
CGATGACATCCACGCTTCTGCGTTTCTCAGGCTTGACGGCTTCTTCCACGTGGGAGGCGCTACGCCATAGTGCCCAAAGACCGACAGGCAGGTTGATGTAAAAGGCCCAGGGCCAGCCTGCGCTGGCAGTCACCCAACTGCCTAAGCTCGGCCCAACGGCTGCGGCCAGTCCACCCACTGCACCCCACAAACTTATAGCCACGGCGCGCTTTTCAGTGGGAAATGCAGCTAACACAATGGACATGGAAGCTGGTGTCAACAATGCAGCCCCAAGGGCTTGCAAGACCCGTGCGGCGATGAGCCATTCGACTGAGTTTGCCGCACCGCAAGCCACCGATGCGGCAAGGAACAGGGTCAGACCAAAGCGGAATATGCGGCGACGTCCGTAGGCATCGGCCAAACCGCCTGCAGGAATCAACATGGCAGCGTACACGACGGTGTAGCCATTGATCACCCAAGACAGCTCGGCGGCCGATGTGCCCGCAAAGCTCTGTCTCAGCGCATCGAAGGCTGCAAACAACATGGTGGTGTCAAGCGACACCAAAAAGGTAGCACTGCACGCGATCCAAAAAGCAGGCCAAGGGGATTTGACAGGCATCGATGCAGACGCATCCAGCGGTGTGGGTTGGACTTTGGCAGTCGTCATTTCAGCGCGCCGCCAAATAAACTGCCTGCTCAGCCGACAAGCCGGCCTTGACCTGCTGGGTCATTTCATCGGCCAGGACCTCATGCGCACCCGCTTCGAGCGCTTGCAGTGCACGCTCGACGATGGCCTCTGGGGTTGCCTTGGGCATATCCAGACCTTTGGTCAGGTCGGTATCGACAAAACCCATGTGCAAGGTCAGCACCTGGGTGCCCTGCCCGCGCAAATCGTTGCGCAAACCATTGCTCAAGCTCCACAAGGCCGATTTGGAAACGGCATAACTGGCCAGCAGAGGGCTGGTGATCCAACTGGCAATCGAGGCGACATTGAGCAGCGCGCCACCACCATTGCGGGCCAGCACAGGTGCAAAAGCGCGGCTCACGCGAAGCGGTCCCAGCACATTGGTTTCAAGGTGGTTGCGCAGCGCAGCCTCTGCATCATCGGCCATGAAACTGCCCAGATTGGCGATGCCCGCGTTGTTCACCACGATCGTGACATCCTGCGCCATTTCCGCTGCTGCTTGCACATCAGCGATGGAATTGACGTCGAGCTGGATGGGCGTCACACCCGCAAGGCTGAGCTTGGAGGGGTCACGTGCACCTGCATAAACTTTTTGTGCACCTCGCGCAAGAAAAGCTTTGGCAAACGCGAGTCCAATACCGCGATTGGAGCCCGTGATGAGAACGGTAGATTTTTCAATTTGCATGGCATATTCCTTTTATGATGATCATCATATTTATGGATGAATAAAAATTTCTCATTGGGTGATACAGACACAACTCAGTGATGGGTGGCGTGCTTGTGACGCTCGATCAAAGTCTGACGTGTTTGAGCCAAGAGTGAGCGACCGGCTTTGCCGCCGAGCGTGCGGGCTAATTGCAAGGCCCCGACCATAGTGGCGGTGACAACGGCTGCTTCGCCTTCATCGGCTGCCCCGGGCAGGGCGGCTTGCACCATGCTCACCATGGCATCGACGCGGCGGCGAGCCTCATCACGCACCACATCCTCTTGGCGCGTCATTTCAGACGACAGCGCAGCAATGATGCAACCGTCCTCGGTGCGCTCCATGTGGGTCTCATGCAAGTAGGTTTCCACCAAGGCTTGAAAGCGCGTACCCCCCTGGGTCAGGCGGCGCTCGACCACTTTAGTCAAAGAAGCAATATTGTCTTGACCTGCTTTTGCCATGGCTTCGACGACCAGGGCGTCGCGCGAGTCAAAGTGCGCATAAAAGCCACCATGCGTCAGACCAGCCTCCTTCATGATGTCGGCAACGCCCACGCCACGGTAGCCCGCGCGACGGATCGCTCTGGAGGCCACATCGACGATGCGGGCATGGCTGAGTTCTTTTCGGCTCAGGGATACAGACATCCGAGAATAATATGACAGCCATCATATATTGTCAAACACCACAGAATTCAAGTCACGAAGGCATTGATAGCGCTCATTTTGCAGAGACCCTACAGCGGTGCTGTCGGTCCACCTGACACCAACAATCAGTCTGATGGGTAGGGTTAATAGCGGGTCGCAATGTAAAACGCTCCAGAAGGCGCGTCTTTACAGGTGCTTGGCGGTTCAAACTCACATAAAACCGCTTGCAATCGGTTCGGCGCAAATTCGATTTTTGCCACATCCAACTTGATGGAGCGATTTCCCCCAGTGAGACCTCACTGAGAAAAAATGCCCGGCCAACCGGTATGAACCTATATGAAACCACTACGTATAGGCATCAAGGAGCAAATCCATGGCTACTAACCAAGCCCCATCATCGAACCTACAGGCTGAAAAAATGAGTGCCGTACTGGACGCCCTGTCCAGTGGCATCGCCAAAACCGTAGCCAGACAATCCACGCCCGTGCCCCAACACCTGGCTCCAGAGGTCCCGGCCGAAACTACACGCGAGCTACTGACCGAAATAATGCTCGCCGATCGTTGGGTGTGTTCAATTGCTCGACTTCAGCGCTGGCGCAGCGTCGGCGAGGGCCCGCAGTACTTGAAGATCGTGGGGAAGGTCTTGTACCGGCTCAAAGACATTGAGGCCTATGAAGAAGCCTGTCTGATCCGGAAGGTGTTCTTTGAGCGCACCCATGGAGGCCCCGAACGGGTTGGAAATTGTTCGAACGACTTGGAATCAGTTCGAAATAGTCTTGGCGGAGCAGAACATGCTTCATCACAAACCGCCTAAGTTTCCCAAGGACAAGCCGATTAAGCACTTGGGGTTTAAGTCTGCATTCTAAATGTTGAGACATCTTCTTGTTAAAAGAGTTTTCAGAACATCTGTGTTGAAGTTATCCAGAATTTGAAGCTGATAGGTCGCTCCACTGTGCCCTTTCGACCCAAAGCGGACGTTTGCTCATCCAATAAAAGTTTATTAATTTAACCTCCAGTTTTTTGATGTGTATACCTCGAAGTTTGAGGCATATACTTCAAACTTATGTGGAGCGCTCTTTTTCTCACCCTGCCAACGCAACCGAAGGCAATTCGCCTGCGCATTTGGCGTGCGCTCAAAACTCTTGGGTGCCCTTCATTGCGTGATGGCGTTTATTTGCTGCCTGAGTCTCACGCTGAATTGTTCGATCCGCTAGTTTCTGAGGTACGCGAGAACGGTGGTCAGGCGCATGTGCTGCAACTTTCAACTCATGACGAAGCAATGCGCACCGAAGTGCTAGCCTTGTTTGACCGCACCAAATCTTATGCCGAATGGCATGTTGAAGTGGAGGCGCTGAACGCCTTACTCCCGGGACTTGACGAAACTGAAGCTAGGCGTCGCTGGCGGGGGGTCACAGAATCACTGCAAGTGTTGCGCCGTCTTGATTACTACCCTGGCGCTGCCGCCCAACAGGCACAAGCTGAACTTGATGATTTGCGCCAAACTCTTGACACTCGATTTTCAAAGGGTGAGCCGAAGGCGCAGCCAAGTCATGGCATCGCGCGCCTTGACTCTCTCAAATTCAAGGGAAAGCGCTGGGCGACACGTTCTCGCCCTTGGGTAGATCGCCTGGCTTGCGCTTGGCTAATTCGTCGCTTCATTGACCCAGAAGCATCTTTTATTTGGCTTGCCGACCCTGCGGGTGCGACACCTCCACCGCGCGGCGTTTTGGGATTTGACTTTGACGGTGCCCGATTCACACATATTGGCTCGCGCGTGAGCTTTGAGGTATTGGCGGCGAGCTTCGGATTGGATTCGGATCAGCAGCTGCAGCGAATTGCCCGTGCTGTTCATTTTCTGGACGTTGGCGGAATTCCCGTTGCAGAGGCAGCTGGACTGGAACTCGTTTTGGCAGGACTGCGGGAGGTCCACACCAACGATGATGCTCTGGCTCAAGCAGCTGCCCTGGTCTTTGATGCGCTCTATGCCGCCCCAGGAATATCTGAATGAACCTCGATCCCGTCACATCAAAAATTCCCACCGAACCCGATATGCCACCCGCGCCGGTGAGCTTTGGCGAGGCCTTTCGTTTTTGGCTCAAGCTTGGCTTTGTCAGCTTCGGTGGCCCAGCCGGGCAGATTGCCATCATGCACACTGAGCTGGTGGAGCGCAGGCGCTGGATCAGCGAGCAGCGTTTTTTGCACGCACTGAACTACTGCATGCTTCTCCCAGGCCCGGAGGCGCAGCAACTTGCCACCTATATCGGCTGGCTCATGCACCGTACATGGGGCGGTATCGTCGCTGGCGCACTGTTTGTGTTGCCCTCGCTTTTCATCCTGATCACACTGAGCTGGATTTACCTGCGCTTTGGCGACGTTCCGCTGGTAGCCGGTATCTTCTATGGACTCAAGCCCGCAGTGACTGCGCTGGTACTGCACGCCGCCCATCGCATTGGAACAAGGGCGTTGAAAAATCGTTGGATGTGGGCCATAGCCGCAGCTTCGTTCATCGCGATTTTTGCATTTGACACACCGTTTCCAGCCATCGTTCTCGCAGCTGCTTTGGTCGGTTGGTTGGGCTCGCGACGCTGGCCCGATGTTTTTACTCTCGGCGGCGGACATGGCTCAAACAAAACCAGTTATGGCCCCGCACTGATCGACGACCATACGCCTACACCTTTGCACGCAAAGTTTTCTCGGGCCAGACTTTTGAAAGTTCTCCTTGTAGGTCTCGGGCTGTGGTTGCTGGCGATGGTGACACTGATCGCGGTCAACGGCCTGGAGGGCACTTTGACGCAAATGGGCTGGTTTTTCACCAAAGCAGCACTACTGACTTTCGGCGGAGCCTATGCCGTCTTGCCCTACGTCTATCAAGGGGCAGTCGACACCCACCAGTGGCTTAGCGGTCCGCAAATGATCGATGGCCTGGCCCTGGGCGAAACAACGCCGGGCCCGCTGATCATGGTGGTTGCCTTTGTCGGCTTTCTGGGTGGCTGGTTGAAAGAGGTATCAGGCCCGGACGCCCTGTTTCTGGGTGGGGCGTTGGCCGCTACCGTGGTGACTTTTTTTACCTTCCTGCCCTCATTCATCTTCATTTTGGCCGGTGGTCCGGTGGTCGAGGCCACCCACGGTAAGCTGGGATTCACCGCACCCCTGTCAGCGATCACGGCGGCGGTGGTGGGCGTGATCTTGAATCTGGCCATGTTTTTTGCCCACCATGTCCTCTGGCCCCAAGGATTCGAGGGAAGGTTCGATCTGATGTCGGCTTTAATTGCCGCTGGTGCTGCAGTGGCGCTCTTTCGCTTCAAGGTTGGCGTCATGACGCTGCTGACAGGTAGTGCTCTGGTTGGCTTGGCGGTGTCCTGGCTGTTCCCCCTGCTGGGCTGAGGGATACAGGTCATCGATATTTTGTGATGGAGAGTTAAAGATGTTCATGATGTCGCGCCGGGTTTTGACTCGGCTGTTGGTGAGTTTTTTTGCAGTCCAGACGATGTGGGCATCGGCTGTGGAGGTTCGCTTTGAGCCCGTGGCGGACGGCGTTTACGCTTACGTGGGCGATATCGGCGGTCGAACGGTGGCCAACCAGGGCCTGAATGCTAACCTTGGGCTGGTCCTTACATCAGGCGGTGCCGTACTGATTGACAGTGGTTCGACGTTTCAAACCGCTCGTGCCATCCACGAAGCAGTGCGCCGAGTGACACAGCAGCCCGTACGCTGGGTCATCAACACGGGCGGACAGGATCATCGATGGCTGGGCAATGGCTACTTCAAGGCACAAGGGGCTGAGTTGATTGCCCACGCTGCAGCTGTGCCGGACATGCGCTCGCGCGGCGGCGATCAGTTCGCTGCACTTCGCACCTTACTGGGACCTGCTGCAGATGGAACGGAGCTGAGCTTTCCCAGCAGACTGCTGCAGGGGCCTGAAGCGCGATTGGAGCTCGGCGGTACCGTTTTCGAGTTTCGCCATCGCGGGGGTGGCCACACTCCTGGCGACTTGATGGTGTGGCTGCCCCACGTCCAAGTGGCTTTCTCGGGTGACATTGTTTATGTGGACCGTTTGCTGTCAGTTTTGCCTGTGAGCAGCACGCGGGCATGGGTAGAGGCCCTCAACGCTTTGGCTCAATGGAATCCAAAACGCATTGTTCCAGGGCATGGGCGCATCACTGACAGCAAAACAGCCAAGGCACAAAGCCACGATTATTTGCAAGCCATGCGTTCACACATGCAACGCGCTGTGGAGCAAGGTGTAGACATTAGCGAAGCGGTCAAGTCATTCAACGTCAAGCCTTTCATGAACCTGGCAAACGCAGCTGAGTTGCACCCGGGAAACGCCAGCCGCACCTACCTTGAGGTCGAGCGTGAGTAATGTGGTCGCTGTTGTGGAGCATTCGTCGAAATTGCACTTTACGAGTTAGGGATCTCGTGGGGATGGAAATTTACGAATGGTCTTTTGATCCAGACAGTGTTTTTTGAAACACATGCTGGCAGTTGATCGCCCGAACGTCGTTGCAGTTTTGTTCAGCTTGGCATTGCATGCTGCAGTCTTGGCGTTGGTCAGCGGTTATCAGTTCGGCTTCCGTAGTGCCGACAAAGAATCTTCCCCAAGTCGAATCGTCTTCATGCAGGTGTTGCCACCACCGCAAGATGACCTACCCATGGGGAGCCAGGAACTTTCGCCAGCGATCGATTCACCAAACCCAACAGCACTCGGCATTGCCCCAATCACTGAGTCGACAGACAGGTCACCGCCAGCCAAAGAGCCAGCCACCATGGAAGCGCCTTCAGCGCCAACAGCAGAAGAATGGGCTTTTGCGGGAAGTTACACAAACAAAAACAGCAAAGGCTATCGGTACAACTGGGGCCAACAGGTGCGCAGCATGATGGGTACTGTTGTCGAAGGGCCTGATCAAGGTTACGTTCGTTTCAGGATTGAAATTGCACCCGACG
>JBILIR010000038.1:0-9061 GCA_044368955.1 Limnohabitans sp. | reverse complement strand
ACTGCTTCGTTTGAAGAGGTGTCACGCGAACACCTGCCCTTAGAGTTCATGCTCAATGCCACTCGTTTGAAGGATGGTTTTGAATTGCAGTGGTTCGCTGAGCGAACCGGTCTCCCCATGAGTGCAATTGCCTCGGCTTTGGACAAAGCACAGTCCTTGGGTTTGATAGAGCGCGATTTGCAAAAAGTGCGCCCGACTGAACGTGGCTTCGATATGTTGAGTGATTTGCAGGCTTTGTTTTTGCCGCAGGAACCATTGAAGGCTTAGCCTTTCCAGCCTACAAAGCTGGTTAGAATCACCATCGCTAAGACACACACGACTAGGAAGCGTGGCAGAGTGGTCGATTGCACCGGTCTTGAAAACCGGCAACGGGAAACCGTTCGTGAGTTCGAATCTCACCGCTTCCGCCAACAAGTCAATATATACGTCTCTTTCTGGGCGTTTTTTATTTCTACCCACACTTCTACCCACATGGCTCTTTTCTGCTTGCTATAACAAATCAATGGATTTGGACCTAGATTTGATAGGGGGGGAGGGTCTTAATTCCTTTGGGGAATGTTGTGGGAGCCTCCTCTCCACATAAAAAGAGGTTTTGCCTAAAACCCTCTTATGGCTCGTTCGAGTTCAACTGCAGATTGGCATAATGAGTCTTGCCCTTTCAAGACAATAATTATGTGCTGAGCCACTCAATTTCATGTTCATCTTTACTCCTCAAGCTGAAATATGAGCCAAAACCCTCCTTTAATCAAGGACCCCTATTTGTCTCACACACGCTGACGACGGATAGCCAAACCTGCAGTAGGTTTTGAAGCAGGCAAGCTCAGGGGCACAGCCAAAAAATTAAGGCGAGCGCCTGAGCAACTGCTTTTTTCATTTGTCTCGTTTTCGCAACTTAAATTCGTAGGAATTTATTTTCTGTTCTCAAAAATTTTCGTATAAAGCGCATTGACGAAGGCATCCATTTTCTCAATATCTTGGATATCCATGCCTAATTCGATAGCGGCATCGAATGCCAGTCTGGGTAGGCGCTCCAGATCAACCAAGCCCCAGCCTGCGCCATTGGCGAATCCGACCACCAGCCCGTAATCGGTGAATGAAGTTGCATCGAGGGTCTTTCCCATCCCCGACCAATCCTGATATCGGCAGTGACCGTAATAAGGCGAATTCGACAAATTCTGTCGCAGCGCCTGTATTCCACCAGAGAAATTGGCTTTGTTCGTGCAAACCACCTTGCCGGACAGCTTCTCGTTTTTCTCCAGCGCCCTGGTCGCAAAATCAAATGCCCACTTCACCTCTTCTTTATCCAGATTCGATTCGTTAGCTCGATGAATTTGCAACATTGCGCCTTTCAGAGGCGCGTTTTTTAACGGCGATTTCCAGCCATCGTCGCCTGTCGGATAAACATAATCATTGGCTAACTGACCAATGGCATCACAACCATTGCGCGACTCAAGCCAGACACCGCTGGCGCGCCAGCAAACATCCTGGCCACCATGGAGAAGAGCGGCGGCGGCGAGAATATGAATTTCACGGGCATAATCCATCGGTTTAAAACCCTCTACTTCATTGCCGTAGTACATCAACGACCATAGTCGGTGATACGCCCAACGGCGGGCATGGGTTTTTTTGGAGGTGACTGCTGGGGAAATCGAATCGCGAGTCGCAGCGTTAAGATAAACCTCGAACAGGTTTTTGAACTTAACGGTTTCACTATCTTTTTTAAGTATTATAAATATCGCCGAGTGCAATCATCGCTTCAGGATGCCCTTTTTCGGCCAGCGGCCTAACGATATCAACAACTCCAGCAACGCATAAATCTTTTTCTTTGAAGACCTTCTGCGCGGGCTCGAGCTCCGGAATCAGAAAAGTAGCGGAGGCCGTTTGCGAGATCATGGCGATAAGCAAAGCCAGAGCTAAGAATAAGCATTTCATGGTGAGGAACTCCTTCAAGGCACGGCTGTTACCGTGCTTGAGTTATGGGGTAAGTGAGACAACAAACGCGGAAAACGATGATCTATGCCGACCGATCGTTTTTACAGTTTGACTTTATATCGATTTGCGGCCGGTATAAATGCCGAGGCGCAAAAATGTCCTGTCAGAAGTACGCTAAGACTTTTACCCGATCAGAACGCCCTTTTGCATGCTTTCGATAAAACTTAATTACGAATTGCTTTAGGCTATCTTGGACAGGCTAGTTGAAAAATATCAATTTGCAATTGCCTGAGGTTTGTATTTTGTGAATAAGCCTTGCGTTTGCTGATCAATAAGTTCATATGCACCCAAAAAATCAATGGAGTCTGGGTTTTCTGCGTAAGATTTGTCCATCCATCCATAAACTTGCTGAAACGAAATACCGTCTTTAAAGTTACAAAATGGAATCTGTCTTCCTGCGCTTAAACTATCTAGCAAACCTATCAGGTGGCTTTCAACTTCTTTTGATCCCTTACCTTTTCTTCCCTCGGCCCATCTGATGCAATTCACATCAGAAACAACCATGACTGGCTCCGCTTGACTCTTTCATAAAAACCGATTGTGAAAATCAAAAAAAATAGAGATAAGTTTTTTTTCATTTTTTGTTCCTGTCTTGCATCAATTCACCAACGCCATACATTGCGGAGGAAAGTGGATTGGTTATGCATTAGAGAAGCCCATATTTACACCGCTCAAAAATCCAATCAGCCACTCCCTATGTTCAAGTTCACGCGCATGGGTTTGTGGTTTCACCGACACAGCACAGCCTGAGTCTCCACGAACCCATTCAGCAAAGGTGGATTTGCACAACAAGCTCAAGTAGCGTCTTTTAACGCTGGATCGTAGCTTGGTCGGTCGCTGGGGCTGTAGTCTTCATTTAAAAGTTGTATGTATGCCAAGGGTTATAGGGACACTGGTATTCCCCCAATTCAGTAGGCATTCAATAATGTCAAAACTGGATTGGGGGAGTGCCAGAGCTTCAGCCGTACTGCATGTGAATGCTAATATGCGCTTCATGGTTATTACACGACGACAAAGTTTATTGCTAGCGCTGGCCATCAACTGCTGCTTATTTGGTGTTGTAAGCGCACAAAGTAAAGTTTCAGAATCACAGTTAAAGCCTTATTTAGGAACTCCCAACTTGGTTGGCCAAGCTAAATTTACCTATTGGGGTATCGATGTCTATCAGGCGAGCTTATGGTCAAGCGAAAGCGGCTTGACCCCAGAGCAATGGGAGACCAAGCCTCTGGCTCTGGACTTGCTCTACCTGAGGGACTTTAAGGGCGCAGACATTGCTAAACGCTCTATTGATGAAATTCAAACTCAAAGCCCCTTGCCAAAAACCAAAGCACAAGCTTGGCTAAAAAGCCTTGAAGTTATTTTCCCGAATGTCCGCAAGGGACAAACACTGACTGGGGTCTATCTGCCCAATGCTGGTATGCATTTTTTGTTTGATGGTACTTACTTGGGGGAAATCAAAGACACTGAGTTGTCAAAAAGTTTTTTTGATATTTGGCTGTCAAAGCAAACTTCTGCGCCAGAGTTGAGGAAGAAACTATTCGCAAAAACCCCCTGATTTTCTGCCAGATGCCTTTACAGAAAGCGACTTGTGTGGACTTCCCACGCCGGATTTACTAACTTCTGAGTGGTAAGGAAACTGGGTCAGGGTCAACGGTGACAGTAGACAAACTTTACCCTGGTAAGGCTGTCAGGGAATAGGTCAATTTGCTATTACCTGTGGCTTGTATTTTTTGAATAAGCCTTGTGTTTGCTCATTAATAAGTTCATATGCACCCAAAAAATCATTGGAGTCTGGGTTTTCTGCGCAAAATTTGTCCATCCATGCATAAACTTGCTGAAACGAAATGCCGTCTTTAAAGTTCCAAAATGGAATCTGTCTTCCTGCGCTTAAACCATCTAGCAAACCTATTAAGTGGCTTTCAACTTCTTTTGATCCCTTACCTTTTCTACCCTCGGTCCATCTGATGCAATTCACATCAGAAACAACCATGACTGGCTCAGCTTGACTCATTTCAGAAAAACCGATTGTGAAAATCAAAAGAAATAGAGATAAGTTTTTTTTCATTTTTTGTTCCTTTCTTGCATCAATTCACCAACGCCATACATTGCGGAAGAAAGTGGATTGGTTCGGCAATAGTTATCCATCCAAAGGAAAATCTGTTCATTGGTTAAATTAAAACCAACTTCAGAAGTTTGTTGCCCTACAGTTGTTGGCGAGGCAATAGACAAGCCCATGTTTACGCCGCTCAAAAAACCAATCAGCCACGCCCTGTTTTCAATTTCACGCGCCTGGGTTTCGGGTTTCACCCACACCCCACAGTCTGGGTCTCCACGAACCCATTCAGCAAATGCGGATTGGCACAACAAACAAAGAAACAGGGAAATAAATTTTGTTTTCATTGGTAATTCAAAGAGATCGCGAATTGAGTGTATTTGATATTGCGTAAGTTAAATCTTTGGTAGAAATATCTCGATAGAGGTCAGGTCAGTAGTTGCTGCCACCATTGATTTGAATGCCCTGGCCTGTGATGTGGCTTGATAAATCAGAGGCGAGGTAGAGCATCAAATTCGCTACCTCCACCGGATCGGCATACCTTCCATCAGGAATGGACGCCGTGCGTTGCGCACGCAGTTGTTCGGCTGAACCTGTCGCTTGTGAAGCTTCAATATCACGCAACATTTCTGTGTCAACGGGCCCAGGGCAGACTGCATTGACGCGGATGCCTTTGCGGGCCACTTCAATGGCTGCAGTTTTGGTCAGTCCCATGACTGCGTGTTTGCTGGCGGTGTAGGGGCCGAGTTTGCGGGTTGCCAAAAAAGACCCCAGCGAAGCCGTATTGACCACAGCACCTTTGCCTTGTTGAATCATGATGGGCAGAACATATTTAAGTCCTAAAAATAAGCCTCGGACATTGATGTTCATGACTTTTTCAAACACGTCCAAGGGATAGTCCACCAAGGAGTGGATTTCTCCTTGCCATGCTGCATTGTTCATAAAGATATCAATTCGCCCCCATGTTTGCATGGCGGTATTCACATAGTTTTGAACTTGTTCTGGATCGCTGACATCTGCTTGGACAAACAAGGCCTCGCCACCGATATTTTCGATGAGTGATTGGGTTTGTAGTCCCGCTTCTTGGGCGATATCAACCAGCAACACTTTTGCGCCAACTTGGCCTAATGCCAAAGCTACTGCGCGGCCTATGCCACCCGCTGCGCCAGTGACCAAAGCTACCTGACCGGAGAAATCAATTTTCATTTTGTGTGCCCAAAGGGAAAACCCCTAAATTCAGAATATATTTGCAGGTAGATAATCATACCAGCCAGTAACATTATGTGGGAAATGCTTTGACATTTGATTTCAGCCATACAAATTGGATTTCGCTGAGCGTTAGGCAAGAGTTGCTGCGTCAAAGGTACCCGGTGTGGAAGCCCATGACATTGGATGACTTGCTGGAAAAAAACGCCCAAGAATTTCCGGGCAGGCCATTTGTTATCACCCATAACCAAAGTTGGACCTATGCAGAAATGCATTCTTGGGCCAAACGATTGGCCGCAGGTTTAATCAACAGCGGTGTCAAACCTGGAGACCATGTGGCGATGTTGATGGCCAATTTCCCAGAATTTATCGCCATCAAGTTTGCTATAGCAATGGTAGGTGCCGTTGCCGTACCCCTCAATTTTTTGAACAAGCGTGATGAACTGGGTTATGTGCTCAAGCAGTCTGACGCTGTCATGCTGATCACCATGGACAGGTTCAGAGACTTGCCCTATCTTAAATTCTTGGACGAACTAGCACCTGATTGGGAAGTGCAAGGCGGCGGCAAGACCCTTCCCATGTTGAAAAAGGTGGTTGTTTTTCACACTGGGGAGGGCGGGGAAGAAAGAAATAGAAATGGTTTGGTAAGTCTCAATGACTTCGGCTCTGAATCCTTGTTAATCAATATCCATCACCCCGGACCCTACACACCTAGCGACATCATTTACACCTCGGGAACAACCGGTTTTCCAAAGGGAGTGATTCTCACGCATGACATGTTGTTGCGAACTGCGTTTGGCAGTACTTGGGCACGCGGCTTTGAAGATGGGCGAAGAATTTTATTTTCACTTCCTCTCTACCATGTGTACGGCTATGTGGAAGGTTTGCTTGCCTGTATGTTTGTGGGCGGCGCCATCATTGCCCAAACCAAATTTGATGCTGAAGACACTTTGGCTGCCATTGACACCCATCAAGCCAGCGATATCTTGCTGATTCCTGCGATGACATTGGCCTTGATTGAAGCGCAGAAAAAACTCAACTGTCCTTTGCATTCATTGCGTTCGGTGATCTCCTCGGGCGGAAAAGCCCCATCCACCATTTGGCAGCAAATCATTAACCATTTGCATCCGATCGAAATCACCACAGGCTATGGTATGACCGAAGTCACTGCATCCAGCACGGTTACTCGGCCAACGGATGGAATAGAGCGGTGGATTAATTCCAATGGTCGCTTGCGAGAAGTTGGACCCGCAGGCGATCCAGCGCTGGGTGACCGGTTGGTGATTTACCGCGTGGTTGACCCCGAGACAGGACAGGTAATGCCCAGAGGCATGGTTGGTGAATTGCAAGCCAAAGGGCCAGGGGTTACAAAAGGGTATTACAACAAACCAGAAGACTCGGCAGCTGCATTTACCAGTGACGGATGGCTACACACAGGTGACTTAGGCTATTTAGATGAAGACGATTACCTGAGCTTGGTGGGGAGGCTGAAGGAGTCTTACCGATGCGGTGGCGAACAAGTCATGCCTAGCGAAGCAGAGGATCTGTTGATGACACATCCATCGGTGCTGCAAGCCCATGTGGTGCCTGTGCCTGATGAACGAATGGGCGAAATCGGTGTGGCATTTTTGGTCTTACGTGAAAAATCAAATTGCCATACATCAGAGTTGCAGTCACTTTGCAATGAGCGTCTGGCACGCTTCAAAATACCAAAGCACTTTCTCTATGTTGATGCGACAGACATTCCTGTCACGCCATCTGGGCGTGCCCGTAAATTTCTACTCTCCCAACTCGCTTGTGAATCCTTGGGATTGACCGCGCATTAAAAACATCTATCTCACTTCTACTTCAAAGGTTCTTTATGTCAAAGCAAGCGAATACAGCCAACAGCCAAGGTCTGATAACCATTGACACGCCTTTGGGTTTTGAGCTCGAAGGCGTTAAAAAGAAAGCAGCTATTCAACTTATGGGGTCTCGTTTATGGGGACGTTTCAACCCCAATCACTGGGATCCTGTGTATGCCCATCAAACTGGGCTTGCAGCCCCCATTCAAACGGGCGAAATGTCTTCTGCTTACATCTCTGAAATGTGTGTGAATTATTTTGGTGCGAATTTTTTCAAAAATGCACGTTTCGTTTGTAAATATGTGGCGTCAACTTTGGCCAATGAAGTCATCACTACCTATGGCGTTGTGAAGGACAAAACGCCTAAAGGAAATGGTTTTCGTTTCAAGGTTGAATTTTGGGCCTCTAACGAAGAAGGACAAACCAAAACCATAGGCTGGACAGAGGTTGATGTTGGCGTTTAAAGCATGATTAAAACTGAATGACAAAAATAAAGGAATACGATGTCACAAGAAATTCGCACTGACAGTTTGCGTCCTATGACGAATATCCAAATCCAACAAACACGTGATTTTGTGAAAAGTTTGGATGAGGTGTGTCAAACCTATTGGGACATGGTGAATGTGGGTGATGTGCTGTCCAGAGAATTGCACATGACGCCTGAGTTGGTGATTCTTTATGCCGATGCAGTTGAAGACTACAACCCTTGGTATGAGGGTTGGCGCATGAACACTTGGTATATCCCTGGCGAATCTCCTTTTGGAGCCGCAATCGTGCCGCCATTGATGGTGTCGCATTTTGTGTTGTCTGTTCAATTCGACCACACCAAACCTTTTGCCATTGGGTCCATTCACACCTATCACGATACCGAGATTTTTGAGCCCATACCTGTTGGTGCCAAAGTTCGGATAAGTGCAAAAGCCATTGATAAATTTATCAAGCGTGAGCGGCGCTATGTTCGACATGAAGTCACCGTTGAAGACGTGACGTCAGGCTTGCTATACATGCGCGAGACCAGAGATATCTTGTCTCTCTAGCGCAGTTGACTACCTAGGGTTTTCACTAGTAAAAAAAGACACACATGCTGGTTTCAGAGCATTAAACTATCCAAAAATACTGATCAGTATTTAAATTTACCAATCAGAAAGAGCAGTGAGTGGCATGGATCAAGTGGATGTTTTGGTCGTTGGGGCGGGTTTTGCCGGTTTGCGAGCCCTGTATCGTTTTCGTTCTCAGGGACATAAGGTTTTGGTCATTGAGGCCAGCGCTGATATTGGTGGCGTTTGGTACCACAACGGTTACCCAGGAGCGCGTTGCGACGTGGAAAGCTATGACTACTCGTACAGCTTCTCTCCAGAGTTAGAGCAAGAGTGGCGCTGGAGCGAGCGCTACGCTACGCAACCCGAAATTCTTCGCTACATCAACCATGTGGCGGATCGTTTCGATTTACGCAAAGACATTCAGTTCAACACCCGCATGACGAATGCCACCTACGACGAAACATCTGCCATGTGGGTCATTGCAACCGAAGGTGGTAAATCGGTTCGGGCCAAGTACCTCATGATGTGTGTGGGGCAGTTATCCGCCACGAAGTCGCCCAACTACCCAGGCTTATCAAGTTTCAAAGGCGAGGTGATTCACAGTGGTGTGTGGCCTAAGCGCGAGGTGACATATGCCGGCAAGCGCGTTGCCATCATTGGCACGGGTTCATCGGGCATGCAAATGACCCCCGTCATCGCCAAAGAAGCCAAACACTTGACGGTGTTTCAACGCACAGCAAATTTCAGCATTCCCGCCGCCAATGCGCCGGTGTCCGACGAAGAAGACCGCACGGTCAAGGCCAATTACCGTGAGAGACGCGAACGAGCTTGGAATTCGGCCACGGGCTTGGGGTTCATGCCCAACAAAACCTCCGCGCTGGTTGTGTCTGCTGAGGAGCGAGATAAAGCCTATGAGGCTGCATGGA
>JBILIR010000037.1:0-9124 GCA_044368955.1 Limnohabitans sp. | reverse complement strand
TCCCAGTGGTCAGCCGCCACGATTCAGCCGATGGCACCATCAAATGGATGTTCGATGTGGGTCAAGGCAACGCTATCGAAACCGTGTTCATCCCCGAAACCGACCGCGGCACCTTGTGCATTTCTTCCCAAGCCGGCTGCGCTGTAGGTTGCACGTTTTGCTCGACCGGCGCCCAAGGGTTCAGCCGCAACCTCTCGACCGCAGAAATCATTGCCCAACTCTGGTTTGCCGAGCGCACTTTGCGCCTAGAACGCGGTGTGGACGAGCGGGTCATCTCGAATGTGGTGATGATGGGCATGGGTGAGCCCTTGCAAAACTACGCTGCCTTAGTGCCAGCACTTAAAACCATGCTGGACGACCATGGCTATGGCCTGTCGCGCCGCCGTGTCACGGTCTCTACCTCGGGTGTGGTGCCGATGATGGAACGCTTGGGCCTTGATTGCCCTGTGGCTTTGGCGGTTTCTTTGCATGCACCGTCTGACGCCTTGCGCGACGAACTGGTGCCTTTAAATACAAAGTACCCATTGACCGAGTTGCTGCAAGCCTGTCGCGACTATTTGGACCATGCCCCACGCGACTTCATCACCTTTGAGTACTGCATGCTCGACGGCGTGAACGACACGGATGTTCATGCAAATGCTTTGGTCGAATTGGTACGCCCCCGAAACGAAGAGCCCTTGCCCTGCAAGTTCAACCTGATCCCCTTCAACCCCTATCCAGCCTCTGGCTTGACGCGCTCAGCACCTGATCGCGTCAAAGCTTTCGCCGCCATTTTGAGTGAGGCTGGTATCGTCACCACCATCCGCAAAACCCGCGGCGACGACATTGCCGCGGCCTGCGGCCAACTCGCGGGTGAAGTTCAAGACCGCACAGATGTGTCGGGTAGACGTGCCAAGACCATTCGTATCCATGCTTGATACGGCAAAATCAAACCATGAACTTAACTGAACAAGCCATTCCTTTTTCCATACCCGCTCGGCACCACAGTCTGCAAGCCCAGGTGCGTTGGGGCGACCATGTGGTGACCGTGGGTGGCGATGCGCCGGTGCGGGTGCAGTCCATGACCAATACCGACACCGGTGACGCCATTGGCACCGCCATCCAGGTGAAAGAACTGGCTTTGGCCGGTTCAGAGTTGGTTCGCATCACGGTGGACACCCCTGAATCTGCCAAGGCTGTTCCCTATATCCGTGAGCAGCTCGACAAAATGGACATCCATGTGCCGCTGGTCGGCGACTTCCACTACAACGGCCACCGTTTGCTGACCG
This sequence comes from Limnohabitans sp., assembly GCA_044368955.1. GTDB lineage: Bacteria > Pseudomonadota > Gammaproteobacteria > Burkholderiales > Burkholderiaceae_C > Limnohabitans. The sequence goes on along the minus strand of JBILIR010000037.1, from coordinate 7,856 downwards.
AATTCCCCGACTGCGCCCAAGCGCTGTCCAAATACCGCATCAACCCTGGCAATGTGGGCAAGGGCGATAAGCACGACAAACAGTTTGCGCAAATGATCGAAGCGGCTGTGAAGTACGACAAAGCGGTGCGCATTGGCGTGAACTGGGGCAGCTTAGACCAAGAACTGCTGGCCAAACTGATGGATGAGAACGCTTTGCGCGCCTCGCCTTGGGACGCCAAACAGGTGATGTACCAAGCGCTGGTCACTTCTGCCCTTGAATCTGCTGAGTTAGCCGAGCGTTTAGGTCTGCCGCGCCATCAAATCATTCTCAGCTGCAAGATGAGCGGCGTACAAGACTTGGTGGCGGTCTACCGCGAACTTGCCAAGAGAACCAACCATTCCCTTCATTTGGGACTGACCGAGGCAGGTATGGGCGTCAAGGGCACAGCTGCATCCAGCGTGGCCTTGGGTTTGTTGTTGCAAGAAGGTATTGGTGACACCATCCGTGTGTCGCTCACCCCTCAGCCTGGTGAAGCTCGCACCCAAGAGGTGTTGATTGCGACCGAAATTTTGCAAGCTTTGGGGCTGCGCAGTTTTGTGCCCAGTGTCACCGCTTGCCCTGGTTGCGGACGAACCACCAGCACCACTTTCCAAGAACTCGCGCAAGAAATCGACGTGTTTTTGCGCGACAAAATGCCGGTGTGGCGTAAGCAGTACCCCGGTGTAGAGGGCCTGAAAGTCGCGGTCATGGGTTGTATTGTGAATGGCCCAGGTGAAAGCAAACACGCCGACATAGGCATCAGCTTGCCCGGCAATGGAGAAGCACCTGCGGCACCTGTTTTTATCGATGGCGAGAAAGCACTCACCTTGCGCGGCGACAATATCGCCAAAGAATTCCACGACATTGTCGAGAACTACATACAGAAAAAATTTGCGGTCAGCGCCTAAGGCGCACCGCCTTCAAACACCATGGCTGACAAATTAACCGCCGTCAAAGGCATGAACGATATATTGCCGCCTGACTCAGCACGTTGGGAGGCCTTGGAGGCTGCGGTACGCGAGGTCATGCGTGTGTTTGCTTATCGCAATATTCGTACGCCCATCGTCGAGCCCACCGCCTTGTTTGTGCGTGGCTTGGGCGAGGTGACCGATATCGTTGAAAAGGAGATGTACTCCTTTGAAGACAGGTTGAACGGCGAGCAACTCACTTTGCGTCCTGAGTCCACAGCGGGGGTGGTCAGGGCTGTGGTTGAGCACAATTTGCTTTATGAAGGCGGCAAGCGCTTGTATTACATGGGCCCCATGTTTCGCCATGAGCGGCCTCAGCGGGGCAGGTACAGACAGTTCCATCAAATTGGCGCTGAAGCGCTGGGTTTTGGCGGCCCCGAGGTGGATGCTGAGTTGATACTTCTGGCCTGTGCGCTGTGGGAGCGACTGGGTTTGCAGAACGTGCGCTTGGAGCTCAACAGCTTGGGGCAGCCGCCAGAACGCTTGCAACACCGTGCTGCCCTGATCGCTTATTTCGAGCAACATGCCGAGCAACTCGATGAGGACGCTAAACGCCGTTTGCACAGCAACCCTTTACGAATTTTGGACAGCAAAAACCCTGCGATGAAAGCCCTGAATGACGCGGCGCCTAAGTTGCTGGACTTCCTCGGTGAGCAAAGCTTGGCGCATTTCAATGCGGTCAAAGCCATGTTGGACGCCAATGGTGTGTCCTACACCATCAACCCGCGTTTGGTGCGTGGCATGGATTACTACAACCTCACCGTGTTTGAATTCATCACCGAGCAATTGGGTTCACAAGGCACCGTGTGTGGGGGAGGGCGTTACGACTACCTGATCGAGCAAATTGGTGGCAAACCCGCCCCTGCCGTGGGCTGGGCTTTGGGGGTAGAGCGCGTACTGGAGTTACTGAAAGAGCAAGGTGCTCCTGCTGTCGTTGGGGAGTCGGATGTCTATGCCATCGTGCCTGACGCTGCTTCTTTGCCCAGGGTATTGCCTGTGTTGCAGCAACTGCGTGCCATGGCGATCTCCATTCAAATGCACGCCCCTGCCAACAGCAACGAAGGCATGGGCAGCATGAAATCGCAGTTCAAAAAGGCGGACAGCAGTGGCGCCAGTTTTGCACTGATATTCGGCCCAGATGAGCTGACCCAAAACCAAGTGACGATCAAGAACTTACGCGATGGGCAGGGTGCTCAGCGTACCGAGTCCTTGATCAATATCAGCGATTGGGGCCACAGCCTACAATCCGCCCTTTAGTTTTACTGCATCACCAGGAAAATCATGGCTTCGCATCTCGACCTTGAAGAACAAGAGCAACTCGATCAAATCAAATCCTTTTGGACCCGGTGGGGAAACCTCATTACCGGTCTGGTCACTTTGGCCTTGGTGTGTTTTGCTGCTTGGAATGGTTGGAACTATTGGCAGCAGCGTCAGGCCACTCAGGCAGCTGTGTTGTTTGACACCTTTGAAGAAGCCAGCACGCAAGGCGATTTGGCTCTTTTGACCAGATCGCTCAGCGACTTGCAGGATCAGTTCCCTCGCACCACACTGACGGCCCAAGCATCTCTCTTGGCTGCCAAAACTTTTTTTGATAAAGACAAACCGGCTGAAGCAGAAAAACCGCTTGAGTGGGTTGTCCAACATGCTTCTGACAAAGCCTATGTCGCCTTGGCTCGCCTACGTTTGTCAGCCTTGGCCATTGAGCGCAAAGACATGGCCAAAGCCCGCAGTTTGTTAGAAGGAGAAACTGCCCCCACTGGATTTCAGCCGCTCTTTGATGACCGAATGGGCGATATTGCGCTGATTGAAGCTAAGAACGAAGAAGCCAAAACCCGATACAGCAGTGCCTACAAAGGCATGGACGAGGCCACCGAGTACCGTCGCTTGATCGAGATCAAGCTGGGCACCTTGGGTGTGGATGTCTCTTCCCCCGAGTTCAAGAAATGAAGGCTGTTGCCATCTCGCGTTGGGCATTGCTTGTCTTTTTAGGCATTGTCCTTAGCGCTTGTGGAGCCTCCAAGCCCAAGCCAGCACAAATTCCTGCGATCAAAGCCGATAAGCCGATCCAAGCCTTGTGGCAGTTCAAGCTCGGCGGAGACGTGTCATTCGTGCAAAGCTTGCAATCCGTGCAAGAACGCATGGCGCTTACTTCAGACGATGGCAAGATTGCCGTGGTCAACACCCGCAATGGTCAGCTTGTATGGCGCCATGAGCTTAAAACAGCCCTCAACACTGGCGCTGGTTTTGATGGTGAGCATGTGGCAGTGGTCACCCTGAATAACGAACTGGTGATGCTGCAAACCGGAAAGGTGATGTGGCGTAACCGTTTAACCTCGCAGTCTTATACCCCTCCTTTGGTGGCCGGTGAACGCGTTTTCATGATGATGGCTGACCGCTCGGTTTTGGCTTTTGATTTGACCAGTGGCCAGCGCTTGTGGGTGCAGCAACGCCCTGGTGAGCCCTTGGTGCTCAAGCAAAACGGCGTGCTTTTCCCTTTCCAAAACACCTTGTTGGTAGGCTTGGGCGGGCGTTTAACCGCCATCAATCCAGACAACGGTCAGCTCAAATGGGACGTGCCGGTTGCCAACCCCCGAGGCATCAACGATTTAGAGCGCTTGGTGGATTTGGTTGCCAAGCCTTCTCGGGTGGCCAACTCTGTCTGTGTTCGAGCATTCCAAGCGCAAGTCGGTTGTGTTGATGCCTTGCGTGGCAGCATTTTGTGGACCCGCGCTTCTGTCGGATCGCAAGGGGTCGACGGCGACGCCAAAACGCTGATTGGTACCGAGTCCAACGGCATGGTCCAAGCATGGAACCGCGCCACGGGCGACAGGTTGTGGGACTCTGACCGATTGAAATACCGTGAATTAACCGGTCCCTTGTTCACTTCCAAAGGTGTCGTCATCGGCGACAGCGGCGGCTGGCTGTACCTGCTTTCATCGGCAGACGGCAGTTTGATAAACCGTGTGCAAACCTCTTCAGATGGTTTTGCGTCTACGCCCACTGCTTTGGCCGACGGGGGCTTTGTGGTTTTGACACGCGACGGCTTGCTGCAGGCCTACCAACTTCCCTGATCAGAGAGGCATCGCTGTGAAACCGGTGATTGCTTTGGTGGGCCGCCCCAACGTGGGCAAATCCACCTTGTTTAACCGCATCACCAAAACCCGTGACGCCATCGTGGCCGACTATGCGGGCCTCACGCGTGACCGTCACTACGGTAACGCCAAGCATGGCAAGCAAGAATTCATCGTCATCGATACCGGTGGTTTTGAGCCTACGGCTGAGAGTGGTATTTTCAAGGAAATGGCCAAGCAGACCCGACAAGCCGTGGCGGAGTCGGATGCGGTGATTTTTGTGGTCGATGCCCGCCAAGGCATCAGTGCCCAAGACCATGACATTGCCAACTATTTGCGCCGCTTAGGCAAACCCTGTTTGCTGGTGGCCAACAAAGCCGAGGGCATGCAAGAAGGGCACCGCTTGGTGGAGTTTTTCGAACTCGGCTTGGGCGAGGTCATGCCCGTGTCGGCGGCCCATGGCCAAGGTATCCGTAGCATGTTGGATTCGTCCTTGGGGGCGTTGCACCTGCCAGACGAGGACGAAGGGGACGATGGTTCTCCCAAGCCCTTGAAACTTGCAGTGGTGGGTCGCCCCAATGTGGGCAAATCCACCTTGATCAATACCTGGCTGGGCGAGGAGCGCTTGGTGGCCTTTGATTTACCAGGCACCACCCGCGACGCCATCCATATTCCTTTTGAGCGTGAAGGTCAGCAGTTCGAGTTGATTGACACGGCGGGACTGCGTCGCAAGGGCAAGGTGTTTGAAGCCATTGAAAAATTTTCGGTGGTGAAAACTTTGCAAGCCATTGAGTCGTCCAATGTGGCTTTGCTGCTGTTAGACGCCACCCAAGGCGTGACCGACCAAGATGCGCATATCGCTGGCTACATATTGGAGACGGGCAGGGCGGTGGTCTTGGCAGTCAATAAATGGGATGCGGTTGATGCTTACCAACGCGATTTGCTTGAACGTTCTATTGAAAGCCGCTTAGCGTTTTTGAAGTTCGCCAAGTTGCACCACATATCAGCGCAAAAGCGCCAAGGCTTGGGACCTGTTTGGAAGTCCATTGCCCAAGCCCATTCAGCTGCCATGTGCAAAATGAGCACCCCTATCTTGACGCGATTGCTTTTGGAAGCCGTTCAATTCCAGTCGCCTAAAAGGGCGGGTATGTTCCGCCCCAAATTGCGCTATGCCCACCAAGGCGGCATGAACCCACCGGTGATCGTCATCCATGGCAACTCACTGGAACATGTCACCGATGCGTACAAACGATTTTTAGAGGGTCGCTTTCGCAAAGCCTTTGCGCTGGAAGGCACACCTTTGCGAATTGAGATGAAAACAGCCAGCAATCCCTATGTGGACAAGGATTAACTGGCTGCGAGTGTCAGTCAAAGATATCTTCTAACCACGATTTACGTTTATGTTGGGGGTGGTAACTTTGGCTATGACTGTGACCATGGTTGTGGCTTTGCTGCCGAGGAGCTTGTGTTTGCGACGACTGGAACGATTCTTTCTCCAGAATTTTGTCTAGCTCGCCGCGGTCTAGCCAGACGCCTCGGCAATCTGGGCAGTAATCAATCTCGACACCTTGGCGCTGCGACATCACCAAGACGGCGTCTTTGCAGTTGGGGCACTTCATAGCTTGTCTCTGCAGAAAGTGGTTGAAAGTTTGTCAGTCATTAGAGCCACCTATGCCAAACAGTGTCAAAAGACTGGTGAATAAATTGAAGACACTCACATACAAACTGACAGTTGCCAGCACGTAGTTGCTTTCGCCGCCGTTGACGATACGGCTTGTCTCAAACAAGATAAGTCCTGCTGACAGCAAGGCGACCATGGCGGAAATAGCCAAGCCCAAAGCTGGGATTTCAAAAACCATGGCAGCAATGCCCCCTAGCAAGGCGATGACCATGCCGCAAAACAAAAAGCCGCCCATGGAGCTCAGGTCTCGCTTGCTGATCAATGCATATGCAGATAACGCAATAAAGGTTGTTCCAGTCGCTCCCAGCGCAAGGGACACGGTTTGAGCGCCACCAGGCAGCGCCAGCGTGTGTGTCAGCAAGGGGCCCAAGGTGTATCCCATGAAGCCTGTCAGCGCAAAAACAGCTGGCAAGGCCCATCCACTGGTTTGCAGCTTATGGATGGCGAACAGCAAACCAAAAAAACCCACCAAGGTCAAGATCAGGCCAGGTGCTTTCCATTGAAAGCTGACAGCCGCAGTGGCAATGGCTGCGCTGAACAACAAAGTCATGGCCAACAAGGCATAGGTGTTTCGCAGCACCCTTTTGACCTGATCATCTTGGATCAGGGATATTTGATCCTCGCCATACACCGAGGATTGCGGATGCCGTGAGGCGGTAGTGGAATAGCCAAAACGATTTCCCATGAGAAGGACTCCTATGAATGACAAGGTTTGAACGATAGGGCTTGACGCCATCATGTAAAAGCAGATAATTTATTATTTATATTCCTTAAAAAACTGAGTATGAGCACACCCTTCAATTACAAGCATCTTTATTATTTTTGGGTAGTTGCCAAGGAAGGGGGCATCTCCCGCGCTGCCGACAAGCTGAATATGGCGGTTCAAACCGTCAGTGCCCAAGTGCGAGAACTTGAGCGATCTTTGGGCTGCGAATTGCTTAAACCTGCTGGACGCGGCTTGGTGTTGACCGATGCCGGTATGGCAGCGATGAAACAAGCCGACCTTATTTTTCAACTCGGCGAAGATTTACCTCTGTTGGTTCGAGACGCTGTCAGTTCACCTTCCGTGCGATTGTGGGTGGGCATCAGCGATGGTTTGTCCAAACTGGTCGTGCATCGCTTACTCAAACCGGTGATGACTGAAACCCATTTACGCTTGCTTTGTCTTGAAGGGCAGTTCAACGATTTGTTGGGCGACTTGGCCATACACAAATTGGACATCGTCATCTCAGACCGGCCAGCAGCACCCAATCCCAACATCAAACTCTACAGCCATGCACTTGGCTTCTCCAGCATCGCTTGGTATGGTTCGCCGGCTTTGTTACAAAAAGTGACTGCAGAGTTCCCTGCATGTCTGGCCACTTTGCCTGTATTGCTGCCGACGGTTCACACTGCCAGCCGAGATCGTATAGACATATGGTTGGAAGAACGAGGTATCCGGCCCCGAATTGTGGGAGAGTTCGAGGACAGCGCTTTGCTGAAAACCTTTGGCGCCAGTGGCATGGGCGTGTTTCCGGCGGCTGAGTGGGGGCATGAAAACTTGATTTCCCAATACGGCGTTCAGCGCTTAGGGGCTTGCGAAGGGGTGACTGAACATTTCTTCGCCATAGGGACGGAGAAGAAAGTTCAGCACCCGTTGGTTCAACTGCTGCTTGAATCTGCTTAGGGCGACTTAAACATCCGCATCAGCTTGTGGCGCTTGTGGTTTGGCAGTGCGAACGCTCCAGATCATGGTGATGGCCAAGATGGCAACGACCACGCCCAAAGACACCGTCACCGGCATTTTGTAGATGTCAATCAGGCACATCTTGGTCCCGATAAAGATCAAGATGATGGACAGACCGTAGCTGAGCAAATGAAATTTATCTGCCACTGCAGCCAGCAAAAAATACATGGCTCGCAAGCCCAAGATGGCCAACACATTGCTGGTTAACACGATGAAGGGGTCGCTGGTGATGGCAAAGATCGCAGGGATAGAGTCAACGGCAAAAATAACATCTGTGAGTGCGATCAAGCAGATGACCATGAAAAGGGGCGTGGCGATTTTTTTGCCGTTTTCAAAGGTCATGAATTTCTCACCGTCAAGATCTTTGCTGACAGGCAAAAATTTGCGTA
>JBILIR010000136.1:0-5046 GCA_044368955.1 Limnohabitans sp. | reverse complement strand
CCAGAACTCACATCAACCACCAACGACAGTCCGCGCGAATGCACGGCGCGAATGCCGTCGGCCACGTTTGCAGGTGTGAGTCCACCAGACAAAACGAGGTGAGCATTGACGTTTGTTGGAAGCTGTGACCAATTGAATGTGCTGCCACTGCCGCCATAGGCATCGACCAAGGTGTCGAGCAACAGGGCATGGGCTTGTGAGTAATCAAAATCGTATTTTAAGAGGTCAAAAGGCGCAGCGCCCTCAGGGGTTTCCTTGGGGATGCGAGCCACGCGAATCCAGCGTCTACCTAGGTTTTGCGCTACTTCTTGGCAAAACGCGGGGGTTTCGTCGCCATGGAATTGCAACCATGCCCCCGGCACCAAGCCAGCAGCCTGTTCAATCTCGGTGGCAGAGGCATTCACAAACAGCAGCACCGGCGTGACAAAAGCCGGCAGCAGCCTTGCCAATTCAGCTGCTCGCTGGGGGGTGACATAGCGTGGGCTAGGGGGGTAAAGCACAAAGCCAATGGCAGTGGCACCGGCGGCCACTGCGGACTGCACATCTTGCGCTCGGGTCAGGCCGCAGATTTTGATGGGAATATGGTTCATGGGGTGATTCCAGGCAGGCTATCGTAAACCGCTGTGCGCTCAGGCAATCCCCAAGCGCTGTCATACACCGGCCCCAGAAAATACAGACCATCAGGCGGGAAAGTCGGTGCTGCCACTTTCCTGCTTTTCGATTGCAAAACCGATTGCATCCACTCAGGGGGCTGCAAGCCTTGGCCGATGGCGACAAAGCAGCCCATGAGGTTGCGAATCATGTGGTGCAAAAACGCTGAGGCTTGGAAATCAAAACGCCAGTAGGCACTGTCTTGTCCATGGCCGATACGTTGAATACCGATGTGCATGATGTTTTTCACAGGGCTGAGCGCTTGGCAGCTAGAGGCGCGAAAAGAGGTGAAATCTTGCTCTCCAAGTAAACACTTTGCAGCTTCTTGCATGGGCGCCATTTTCATAGGGCGGTAGACCCAGCCTACCCGCCCAGCTTCCAAGCTGGGGCGAACCGGCGACTGCAAGACGATGTAGGCATAGCGTCTTGACAAAGCGCTGCCACGGGCATGAAAGCTCGCGGGTACTTCTTGTGCCCACTGCACTGCGATGTCGCTTGGCAAAGAGGTGTTGGTGCCACGCACCCAGCTTTGCATATCGCGATCAAGGGGGGTGTCGAAATGCACCACTTGCATCAGACCGTGCACACCTGAATCGGTACGCCCTGCACACAAGGTACGCACCGGTTGGGTGGCAAAACTTGAAAGAGAGGCTTCAAGCTTGTCTTGTACCGTGAGCCCATTGGGCTGGCTTTGCCAGCCTTCGTAGGCTTGACCCGCATAGCTCAGACCCAGCGCTACGCGCATGGGATTCACGAGCGTTCTTGTAGCCAGCGCAGTGCCCGTTCGCGGGTTTCACCATGGGTTTGGTCTGCGACTTCTTGGGCCAAAGCGCGTCCCGTTTGACGTTGGCCTAATTTCCAAAGTTCATCTGCCAAATCGAGACGTACTTGGAATGGGTCTTCGCTCAAAGGGTTTGCGTTGGGCATCGAGGAGGCCGGCGCAGTTTGTCGGTAAGGCGCGTTAACAGAAGGCGCGTTGACAGAAGGCGAAGGCGCAACAGGGCTTGGCGCCGAGCGAGGGGGAAGGTCTAAATCGAAATCAATTTTCATGTCTTGCGGTTTGTCCTGGGAAGGGACGTTAGCTGACTTGAAGTCGAGATCGGTGTCATCGTCTTCGGGTTTGTGTTGTTGGCGACGTTTTTCGCGAAGCAAAGAAATGCTCACCAATATGGCGGCGACAACAGCGATCAAGCCAATCAACTCAAACATATAGCGTTTGAGGAAGGCCACAAAATCTTGCGCTCCCGCAGGTAAATTGGGCATGCTGGAAGACAGGCCGTCTTGCATCTTGCCAGCAGCTTTGGAGATGGCGTCGAGTTCGGTGACGTTTTTGGACACCTCTTGGTTGCGTTGAGCAGCCTGCTCAGACTCCAAATTTTGTTTCACTTTGTCCGCGTCGCTTGCACCTGGCTTGCTCAGCGTCAATTGGTCTGAAGACTTTTGCGCTTTGTTATCAACCTGTGCTTTTAAGCCACCTTTGGATTCACGTTCGTTGGCATCAGCCAATTTGGTTTTGCCGACTTGGCCAGCCAACTGTGAGCGATAAGCATCAAAGTCCAAGGCTTGCAAGCGAATGTCTTCACGCGCTTGTTTTCGATCGATGGCGGCAACTTCCTCTTCGGTGGGCAAGGTGATGAGCGCACCAGCCTTGAGGCGGTTGACATTGTTGTCGACGAAAGCATTAGGGTTGTTGCGCAGCAAAGACACCAACATTTGGTCCAAGGACACATCGCCACCCACGGAGTAGGTCATCATCAATTTGCTGGCGGTGTCACCACGCACAACTTCAATGGTGTCACCAGGCTTGGAGAGAACGCCAGGATCAGGTTTGTCGGCTTTGGGTTTGGGCGCGGCTTTGGTTGCAGGTTCTTTCGCGGGTGGGGGCAAAGGTGCTGGGCGAGGAGGAACGGCCACAGGCGCAGGTTTGTCTGCAGGAATAGGCGGCAAGTTGTTGGCAGACGGCGGGTCGTTGCTGGCCACAGCCGATGGTTCAGGGGCTTGGCCATTGCTGAGCGGAAAACCTAAATTGCGATAGGCCCGACCAGAAGCCCAGCGAAATTCAAGCAGCAGGTCCACATAGGGCTCTGTGATGGCTTCTGCGCCTTGGAATTGCAAAAGGTACAGGTCATCACCTTTACGCACCATGGTGATGCGCACATTGTCTAGCCCAGCTACACGGCCAATTTTGGCTGCTTGGTAGACGGTTGCATTGGCTAAGCTGGCTTGAAATTCTTGCGCCTCTTGCGCCGATAAATCACTGACCTGAACCTCTAACTTTAGAGGCTCACCTAGCTTGGATTGGATTTGAGGTCGACCCAGTTGAAGAGCCAATGCATGACCCGCCAATGTCGCCAAAAAAAGGATGAGCAAGCAACGCAAGTTGTAGGGCTTTTTTATCAGCTGGTGCATATAGGTGGTTTTCGTGCAGCCTAAGAAGCGCCCATCATAATGGAAATGAGCGCTTTTTATTGAATTTCAGGCTTTCAACAAAATTCTCAACATACGCCGCAAAGGCTCTGCAGCGCCCCACAACAGCTGGTCGCCAATGGTGAAAGCGCCCAAATATTCCGGCCCAAAGGCCATTTTGCGGATGCGACCCACGGGAATCGTCATGGTGCCAGTCACTGCCACGGGGGTGAGGTGCTGCAAACTGTCTTCGCGGTGGTTGGGAACGACCTTCACCCATTCGTTGTCCGCTGCGATCATGGCCTCGATGTCGGCGATCGGCACATTTTTTTTGAGTTTGAAGGTCAGGGCTTGACTGTGGCAGCGCATCGCACCGATGCGCACGCAAAAACCATCAACGGGGACGGCGGGTTGCGCAAAGCCCGGTCCTTGGCCCAAAATTTTGTTGGCCTCGGCCATGCCTTTCCATTCTTCGCGGCTGGTGCCCCAGAACTCGTCGCCTTCAGTTTTGCCCAGACCCAAATCTTTGTCGATCCATGGGATGAGCGAGCCGCCCAAGGGGGCGCCAAAGTTTTCGGTTTCAGCGGCAGAAAGTGTCCTTTGTTTGGCGATGACTTTGCGGTCGATCTCCAAAATGGCGCTTTTGGGGTCGTTCAACAGGTCTTTGACCTCGGCATGCAAGCTGCCAAACTGGGTCAGCAGTTCGCGCATGTGCGCAGCGCCACCGCCAGAAGCCGCTTGGTAGGTTTGGGTGCTCATCCACTCCACCAGACCGGCTTTGTACAAAGCGCCCACACCCATCAACATGCAGCTCACCGTGCAGTTGCCGCCCACCCAATTGAGGCCACCCTTGGCGAGTGCGTTTTCGATCACGGGCAAGTTCACCGGGTCGAGGATGATGACGGCGTCGTCCTTCATGCGCAAGGTGGAGGCTGCATCGATCCAGTGGCCCTTCCAACCCGCGCTGCGCAGTTTGGGAAACACGTCGGAGGTGTAGTCGCCGCCTTGGCAAGTGATGATGATGTCGCAAGCTTTGAGGGCGTCGATGTTGTGGCCATCGAGCAGCTTGGTTTCGTTTTTCGCCATGGAAGGCGCTACGCCTCCGGCGTTGGAGGTGGAGAAAAACACAGGCTCGATCAAGTCAAAGTCTTTTTCAGCTTGCATGCGGTCCATCAGGACCGAGCCGACCATGCCTCGCCAGCCGACCAGGCCGACGCGATTTCCGATTTTTTTCATGTGGTTGCCCTTTCAATCAATGTGTTCTTGATCCCCGGCTCGTCTGGCCGGGAAGGGCGCGACGAACCTCAAGCCATCAGGTGCTTGTCTTGGTGGTTGTGGTAACGGTGGTGATAGCGTTATTCATAGTAAATATTCTAACCTTAGTTCTACTTAAATGTGCCCATAGCCTTGACCACCGCATCGCCCATTTGCGCGGTGCCCACCTTGGTGGTGCCTTCGCTGTAGATGTCGCCGGTGCGCAGGCCTTGGGCCAACACTTTTTTCACGGCGTTTTCAATGCGCACCGCAGCGGCTTCTTGGTTCAGGCTGAAGCGCAGCATCATGGCCGCACTCAAGATGGTGGCCAAGGGGTTGGCCACGCCTTTGCCCGCAATGTCAGGTGCGCTGCCATGGCTGGGCTCGTATAAACCTTGGTTGCTGGCGTTGAGCGATGCCGAGGGCAACATGCCGATGGAGCCGGTGAGCATTGATGCTTCATCGCTCAAGATGTCGCCAAACATATTGCCGGTGACCACCACGTCAAAACGCTTGGGCTCTTTCACCAACTGCATGGCCGCGTTGTCCACATACATGTGGTCCAGCGCCACATCGGGGTAGTCTTTGTGCACCTCGGTGACGATGTCTTTCCAGAACTGGAAGGTCTCCAGCACATTGGCCTTGTCCACGCTGGTCACGCGCTTGCTGCGCTTGCGGGCGGCTTCAAACGCCACACGCGCAATGCGCTCGACCTCGGGGCGGGTGTAGCGCATG
>JBILIR010000190.1:0-4099 GCA_044368955.1 Limnohabitans sp. | reverse complement strand
AGACGCGGCGGCCGCGTGGCTGGCCAAAATAAATGTCACCGGTCAGCTCGCGGATGATGAGGATGTCCAAACCTGCGATCAACTCGGGCTTCAAGCTGGAGGCACCGACCAGTTCGGGGTAGCAAATCGCGGGGCGAAAGTTGGCAAACAACCCCAGGTTTTTGCGCAAACCCAGAATGGCTTGCTCGGGGCGCAAAGGGCGGTCCAAGGTGTCGTATTTCCAGTCGCCCACCGCGCCAAACAAAATCGCATCGGCTTCTTTGGCCAGCTTCAAGGTGCTGTCTGGCAGGGGGTGGCCGTGGGCGTCGTACGCAGCACCGCCTACCAAAGCAGTTTCCAACTCGAACTTCATGTCCAAGGCATTTAAAACTTTCACGGCCTCAGCAACGATTTCGGTGCCGATGCCGTCACCGGGCAACACTGCGATTTTCATAGGGAGCTTTCTGTCAAGGTGTGGGCCAGCCAAGGCTTGGAGGCCAAGCGGGCTGCTTCAAAAGAGCGGATTTTGTCCGCGTGTTTCAGGGTGAGGCCAATGTCGTCCAAGCCGTTCATGAGGCAATAGCGGCGAAAGGCTTGCACCTCAAAAGAAATTTCTTCGCCTTGGGGGCGCACCACCACTTGGCGCTCGAGGTCAACGGTGAGTTGGTAGCCGGGGAAGGCCAGACATTCGTCGAACAAACTGGTGATAGCAGCATCGGGCAAGACGATGGGCAGCAAGCCGTTTTTAAAGCTGTTGTTGAAAAAGATGTCGGCAAAGCTAGGGGCCAAAATGGCACGAAAACCAAATTGGTCCAAGGCCCAAGGAGCGTGTTCGCGCGAAGACCCACAGCCAAAGTTTTTTCGCGCCAACAAAATCGACGCACCTTGGTAGCGCGGCTGGTTGAGCACAAAATCTGGGTTGGGGCGGCGCGTGGCAGGGTCTTGGCCAGGTTCGCCTTTGTCAAGGTAACGCCACTCATCAAACAAATTGGGGCCAAAGCCGGTTTTTTTGATGGACTTTAAAAACTGCTTGGGGATGATGGCGTCGGTGTCGACATTCTCGCGGTCCATGGGCGCGACCAAGCCTTTGTGTACGGTGAATGTTTGCATAGTGATGTTTTAAGTGAATTCAGGCGAAGATCAAACGACCTTTGGGCGTTGGAACAGGACGGTTCATCAACTGAGCAGTTTCAATCCACTCGTCAATGATTTTCTGGGCATTGTCCAAGGCACTGGCGTAAGAATTTCCATCTGCCATGCAGCCAGCTAACTCGGGCACTTCGGCGATGTAACAGCCGTCTTTTTCGCTCCAGTAAATGATGATTTCGTATTTGCTATTCATGATCAAGCGCTCCTGGGATCAATTGATACTGCACCAACACATCTCTGACTTGTTTGACTTGGTAGCTTTTGGCCATCTTGCCTTTGGCTTGCAGGTTCAAAATTTCCTCCACACCTTGCTTGAAAAAAATGTGGTGGGAACCTTTCACTCGGCATTGGAAGCCCAAATTTACAAGCAATTTCGTCAAATCGTCAAAATTCATGTTGTGGTCGCTGCCTCCTGAGAGCAGCATCACGATGAATTTCTCTTGTTTACCCATATGTATCAGCTGAATTGGCGCACATCGACAAAGTGGCCATGGATAGCAGCAGCAGCAGCCATGGCAGGACTCACCAAGTGGGTGCGACCGCCATTGCCTTGCCGGCCTTCGAAGTTGCGGTTGGAGGTGGAGGCGCAACGCTCACCAGGCTCCAACTTGTCGGCGTTCATGGCCAAGCACATGGAGCAACCGGGTTCACGCCATTCAAAACCTGCGGCTTTGAAAATCTCGTGCAAGCCTTCTTGCTCGGCTTGCGCTTTGACCAAGCCCGAACCAGGCACCACCATGGCCAGCTTGATGTTTTTCGCCACTTTTAGGCCTAGTTTTTTCACGATTGCTGCGGCCTCACGCATGTCTTCGATGCGGCTGTTGGTGCATGAACCGATGAACACTTTGTCGACAAACACATCGTTCAAAGCTTTGCCGGGTTGCAAGCCCATGTAGGACAGGGCGCGTTCAATCGCATCGCGTTTGTTGGCGTCTTTTTCTTTGTCTGGGTCGGGTACATGGCCTAGAACGGAGAGCACCATTTCGGGGGATGTACCCCAGGTCACTTGCGGCGCGATTTGCGCGGCATCGAGTTGAACCACAGCATCGAAATGTGCGTCGGCGTCCGAATGCAGGGTGTGCCAATAGGCCACAGCTTGGTCCCATTCCACGCCGGTGGGAGAGAGTGGGCGGCCTTTCACATACGCAATGGTTTTCTCGTCCACCGCCACCAAGCCTGCGCGAGCACCCGCTTCAATGGCCATGTTGCACACCGTCATGCGGCCTTCCATGCTCAAAGCGCGAATGGCAGGTCCAGCAAACTCGATGGTGTAGCCCGTGCCACCCGCTGTGCCGATCTTGCCAATGATGGCCAACACGATGTCTTTGGCGGTCACGCCTTTGGACAACACACCATCGACTTGCACCAACATGTTTTTGGCTTTTTTAGCCAACAAGGTTTGGGTGGCCATCACATGCTCCACCTCGGAGGTGCCAATGCCATGCGCCAGTGCGCCAAACGCGCCATGGGTAGAGGTGTGCGAGTCGCCACACACCACGGTCATGCCGGGCAGGGTGGCGCCGTTTTCAGGACCGATCACATGCACGATGCCTTGGCGTTTGGACATGAAGGGGAAAAAGGCAGCTGCGCCAAATTCACGGATGTTGTCATCCAAGGTGGTGATTTGCGCTTTGCTGATCGGATCGGTGATGCCGTCATAGCCCAACTCCCAGCCCGTGGTGGGCGTGTTGTGGTCGGCGGTTGCCACGATGGAGCTGGTGCGCCAAATTTTGCGCTTGGCCACACGTATGCCCTCGAAAGCTTGCGGGCTGGTGACTTCATGCACCAAATGGCGGTCAATGTACAAAACGGCGGTGCCGTCTTCCTCGGTGTGGACGACGTGTTCGTCCCAAATCTTGTCGTAAAGCGTGCGTCCCATGCGGGTTCCTAGGCTCAAAGGTGGCAAAGGGGCTGATTTTAGGCAGTTATCTTGGTTGGCTAAACTCTCTCACTTCTGCCAATAGCAAATAACACTTATGAATCAACGCAAAGGCATTATTTTGGCCGGTGGCTCTGGAACACGCCTGTACCCCGTCACCCAAGCTGTCAGCAAGCAACTCATGCCGGTGTATGACAAGCCCATGGTGTATTACCCGCTGACCACCCTGATGCTCAGCGGGATTCGGGAGGTCTTGCTGATTTCCACACCCCAAGACACGCCACGCTTTAAAGATCTATTGGGGGATGGCTCACAGTGGGGCATGCACATCGAATACGCAGTGCAACCCAGCCCTGATGGCTTGGCGCAAGCCTTCACCATAGGTAAAAACTTTGTCAATAACCAACCCAGTGCCTTGGTGCTGGGTGACAATATTTTTTACGGTCACGATTTGGTCAAGCAGTTACACAGCGCCCATGCGCAGCAGCACGGTGCCACTGTGTTTGCCTACCATGTGCATGACCCCGAACGTTATGGCGTGGTGGCATTTGATGCACAGCACCGAGCCATCAGCATCGAAGAAAAACCCAAGCAACCGAAATCCAACTATGCGTTGACGGGTTTGTATTTTTACGATGACCAAGTGTGTGACATTGCGGCATCCATCAAGCCTTCAGCACGTGGGGAGTTGGAAATCACCGATGTGAACAAACGCTATTTAGAGATGGGTCAGTTGGGTGTGGAAATCATGGGCCGTGGGTATGCATGGCTAGATACCGGTACCCACGAAAGTCTGATGGAAGCCGCCAGTTTCATCGCCACCTTGCAAAAACGCCAAGGCTTGATGGTGGCGTGTCCTGAGGAAATTGCTTTTAACCAAGGTTGGATTGATGCCGGTGCTGTTCACAAACTCGCAGCCCCCTTGGTCAAAAATGCCTATGGCCAATACCTTTTGTCTTTGTTGAAATAAACGCCATGGCCTACCAAGCGATACCTACTGCGCTGCCAGGCGTTCTCATTTTGGAGCCCAAGGTCTTTGGTGACAGCAGAGGCTTTTTCTTCGAGTCCTTCAATGCCCACGACTTTGCCAAG
>JBILIR010000036.1:0-9183 GCA_044368955.1 Limnohabitans sp. | reverse complement strand
GGGTGAGCAGTGGCATATTCACCGCGACTTGGCTGCGACACGCCCATTTCAAAAACCGAGCTTGACCTATGCATTGGCCTTGCAAAAATGGCCAAGAGTGGAGATGGTCACCAACCACGCCCTCAATGATGGTGCTGTGGTCAGGGCTTTATTGGCCACATCGGCTTCGCAAGACACTCCTTTGGCAGGTATTGTGCTGGCGGGTACGGGCATGGGAACAGCCAGTCAGGGCTTGGAGCAAGCCCTGCAACTGGCGGTGGATCAAGGCGTGAAGGTATGGCTGAGCAGCCGATGCATATTTGGACTGGCACATGCCCAAGCCCATACGACATGGGGGCTTGTCACCCCCTTGAGCGCTGCCAAGGCCAGAACCGCTTTGTGTTTAAGTCTGATGGCAGCGCAAGAACATCAGGCCTGAAGTGCCTTGAAAGCGCGCTCGGTGATTTCTTCCACGCTTCCCTGTCCGCTGATGGCGCGATAGCGGGGTGCCAAAGCCGGCTCTTTTTCAGACCATGCGGCATAGTAATTCACCAATGGTCGGGTTTGGTCGCTGTAAACCTCAAGCCGTTTTTTGACGGTTTCTTCCTTGTCGTCGTCGCGCTGAATGAGTGCTTCGCCGGTGAGGTCGTCAATGCCTTCCACCTTGGGCGGATTGAATTGCACATGGTAGGTACGACCACTGGCCACATGCACGCGACGTCCGCTCATGCGTTCAATGATGGCGTCAAAAGGAACATCGATTTCCAAAACGACGTCGAGTTTGACACCGGCTTGTTTCATAGCGTCAGCTTGAGGGATGGTGCGAGGGAAACCATCAAACAAAAAACCTTTGGCGCAATCGGGTTGGGCAATGCGTTCTTTGACCAAGCCGATGATGATGTCGTCACCCACCAAACCGCCCGAGTCCATCACTTTTTTGGCGGCCAAGCCCATAGCTGTACCCGCTTTGACAGCGGCACGCAGCATATCGCCGGTAGATATTTGGGGGATGCCGTGATGTTGGCAAATAAAGGAGGCTTGTGTGCCTTTTCCAGCGCCTGGCGCGCCCAACAGAATCAGTCTCATTGTCTTCCTTGCTTTATCTTTGGCACTGTCTTGGCAGAGCGCTTTTTGACGTTTGCTGAGAATACCATGCAGAGCTTTCGTTTGACGGTCAGATCGCCTGAATCAGCAGCGCTCGGACACGGTCTAAGTCGGCTTGGGTATCAACACCGGCAGCACTGGGTTTTTGGGAAATGTAAACAGCGATTCGATACCCATGCCACAAAACCCGCAATTGCTCCAAGGCCTCGGCTTGCTCGGCGGGGGCAGGAGTGAGCGTGGGGTAGAGCTTCAAAAAACCGCATCGGTAGGCATACAAACCGACGTGGCGGTAAACAGGGTAGGGCGGCAACTGCTCTGCTGAGCCGCCACGGAAGTGGGGAATACTGGCTCGACTGAAATACATCGCTTGGGACTGGGCGTCTAGCACCACTTTGACGCAATGCGGGCTGTGCCATTCCTCCAAATGCGTGATGGGGTCTGCCAGAGTGCTCATGCTGCAGGCCGATTGGTCATGCAAAAGCTGCGCCACAGCATCGATGCTGCTGGGCTCAATCAAGGGTTCATCCCCTTGGACATTTACCACAATCGCCGCCTCTGGCAAGCCCAGCAAAGTGGCCGCTTCTGCCAAACGGTCACTGCCACTGAGGTGGTCGGCGCGGGTCATGACAGCGTTCACGCCAAATTGCTGGCAAACCTGTATCACCTCGGCGCTGTCAGTGGCTACCACCACTTGGCCTGCTTGGGACAGTTGGGCACGTTGGGCAACCCTCACCACCATAGGAATGCCAGCCAAATCAGCCAAGGGTTTATTGGGCAATCGACTCGCTGACAGCCGTGCCGGAATCAGCACCACAAAGGATGGGGCGCTCAATCAAAGCCCCAGTTCAGCGTCACTCAAGGGCCGAGCTTCCATTTCTAGCATCACCGGAATGCCGTCCCGAATGGGGTAGGCCAAGCGAGCACTGCGCGAGATCAACTCGCCCTTTTCGCGGTTGTATTCGAGGCTGCCCTTGGTCACAGGGCATACCAGCAGTTCAAGCAGTTTGGAGTCCATGGCTTAATGATAGTCGTTGCAAATGCGGCATCAATGTCTCCCAAAAAACTGCTGGCAGTTCACATTGCAAGGGCACCGCCCACACCTGGGGGTGACGCGGCCACAATTTGACAGCGTCTTTTTCTGTGCAAAGCACATCTCGCCCGTGTTCGGGCTGCCAATCAAGCAGTGGGTCATGGTCGGGGAAGGCCTGGGTTTTTGACAACGTCAAGCCTGCGCTTTGCAGCGCTGAGAAAAAGGCCTGAGGTTGCGCAATAGCCGCCAAAGCATCGACGGCTTGGCCTGCCCACAGACGCAAATCGCGTTTCTCACCTCGTCCATTCAAAGCGAAACCAGCCAGTTGTCGGTGTGCAGCGAGGCTGTCCTCAAAGGCGATACGGCCTGTATGGACCTTGATCTGTGTCACGCCCACATCTAACTGCCGAGGCCATGTTTCACGCAAAGGCCCAGCAGGCAATAAAAAGCCATTGCCCAAACCACGGTCATCAAAAATACAGAGAGCAATATCGTGGTGCAAAGCGCGGTGCTGCAGGCCATCGTCGCTGATGATGAGCTGGGTTTGGGGGTATGTTTGCAAAAGCGCCAAAGCTGCTTGAGCTCGTTTTTTGGCAATGAAAACGGGTAATCCAAGCTTTTTCTTGAGCAAGAGGGCTTCATCGCCAATTTGTGAGGCCAGGCTGCTTTCTGTGACTTCAGACCAGTCATTTAACTGCCCAGCGTCTCCACGAGCGATCACACCCACCTGCCAGCCAAGCTGGCTTAGTCGCTGCGCCAAGTGGACCACCACAGGGGTTTTGCCTGTTCCACCAACCAGCACATTGCCCACCACCAGCAAAGGCACAGGAAGACGGGTGGAGGACTGCCAACCTAGTGCGTAAGAAGTCTTAGACAGCCACAGGTAAATGCGGCTCAGAAAAGTCAGGGGAAATAAGCTGCAAGCAAGGATGCCCGGCTTGCGCCAAGCTTCCAACAGTAGGTCGCTGGGTCTTGGCATTTCGCCTTAAGGAGGGGTGGTCGCTTGAGAGCGGCTTTGGGCGGTAAAGGTAACTTGCTGCAAGCCTGCGGTTTGGGCAGCTTCAAGCACCTGAATCACCGATTGATGGCTGGCACGGGCATCAGCACTGATCACCACCAAAGGATTGGCTGTTTCCCTTGCGGCTTCAGCCAAAGCCAGACCAATGGCTTGAATGTCTGTCCCGTCAACGGCTTTTTTCTGCACCACGTACCTGCCATCGCTGCTCACAATGACCCTGACTTCATTGGGTTTTTCTTGCTGTTGGGCAGAGTCTGCGGTGGGCAGTTTCAGTTCAATTTGGGTCAATCGGCCGTAGGTGGTCGAGAGCATTAAAAAGATGAGAACGACCAACAAGACATCGATAAACGCAATCAGGTTGATTTCCGGCTCATTTGAGCGCGGGCGACCAAAATTCATGGGGTGCTCACTGTAGGTCGTTGGGCAAAGAAATGGTGAACCATCCGCTCGCCAGCAATTTCGAGTTCGACTACAAAGTTGTCCACCTTGGCGCGTAAATAACGCCAGACCACCAAGCTGGGAATGGCGATCACCAGACCAAAAGCGGTGTTGTAAAGCGCGACTGAAATGCCATGCGCCAGTTGGGCAGGGTTACCTGCACCTGGGGTTTGTGAGCCAAAAATCTCAATCATGCCCACCACGGTGCCAAACAAACCTAGCAAAGGCGCAACCGAAGCAATCGAACCCAGCGTACTTAAATAACGCTCCAGTTGGGCAGCCACTCGGCGTCCACTGGCTTGCATCTCGCTCACAAATTCTTCTTTGCTACACAGGGGTTGGGTTTGCAGCAAAAACAAACCTGCGCTGATGACTTGCCCCAATGCAGAAGTGGACTGAATATGCTGAATGGACTCTGGGCGGGGAACACCGCGTTGTGAGATAGAAAGTACATCGTCCAACAGGGTGGGAGGGAGAACAACGCTGCTGCGCAGGTTGTAGAAGCGCTCGATGATCAAAGCCAAAGCGATGACCGAACACAACAAAAGAGGCCAAACTGGCCATCCAGCGGCTTGTATGATTCCGAACAAAGGCGTCTCCCCAATATGTGCTGTCAATTATTACCCAGCTTTAAGCATGTCCAACGATAACCAAGCCGCCTATGTTTGGACAGTCAGCGCTTTGAACAAAGCGATTGCCGATTCCTTGAAAGCACGCTTTGCCATGGTCTCGGTGCAAGGCGAGTTGTCGGGATTTACCAAAGCCAGCAGTGGCCATTGTTATTTCAACCTCAAGGACAGCGGCGCACAGATTCGCTGCGCCTTGTTTCGCCGCACTGCCGAGCAATTGAATTTTTCGCCCCGTGATGGGCAGCTGGTGCAAGCCCAAGCGCGTGTTGCTGTTTACGAGCCAAGGGGCGAGATGCAGTTGGTGATTGAAGCTTTGCGCCCCGCCGGCGCTGGGCAGCTGCATGAAGCTTTTTTGCAGCTCAAGGCCAAGCTAGAGGCACAGGGCCTGTTTGCGCAAGACCGCAAACGTGCCATGCCCTTGTATCCCCGCTGCATTGGCGTGGTGACGTCTTTGGCGGCAGCCGCTTTGCACGATGTGGTCACAGCCCTTGAGCGACGTGTCCCGCATATTCCCGTGATAGTGTCTCCCTCTCCCGTGCAAGGGGCAGATGCGCCCCCCCAGCTGGTGCAGGTATTGCAGGCCTTGGCGGCTAGGCCCGAGGTCGAGGTGATATTGCTTGTCAGGGGAGGGGGCTCCATGGAAGATTTATGGGCTTTTAATGATGAGCAACTCGCTCACGCCATTGTGAACAGCCCAGTCCCAGTGATTTCTGGGGTAGGCCATGAAACTGACATCACCATCGCCGATTTGTGTGCCGATTTGCGTGCCCCCACGCCCACGGCAGCGGCCGAACTTTGTGCCGTACCCAGAGAAAACTTGGTGCAAGATTTAGCTGCCATCCAAGCTTTTTTGGATGCTGAGTTGGAACAAGCGATTGATAACCGCGCACAAAGCTTGGATCGCTTGCAAGCAGTGCTGGCCAGACCTTCGATGTGGGCTAATAAACAGCTGCACCATTTGTCACAGTTCTCCTCCCGCTTAGGACGGGCAGGGCAGCAAGTACTGAGTCGCCAAGCCATGGTGCTTGAACCGCAGGCCGCCAGACTCACGCGAGCTGCACACGATATGCCTGTACAAATGGGCCAGCGCTTGTCGCGAGCGGCTTTGTTGCTGGGCTCTCTTGACCCTGCCTTGGTATTGCAACGGGGCTATGCATGGCTTGAGAACAGTCAAGGCCAAGCAGTGGCCTCTGTACAAGAGTTGAGGGTTGGGGAGCAGCTTCAAGCCCGAATGGCAGATGGTGTGGCCGATATGCAGGTGATAGCGACCCAACGCCATTAAATAACGACAAATTATTTTTTGGCAAACACAGCTGACTTGAGCTTGTAGCCATTGCCAATTTTCTTTTTTGCAAACCAACCTTGGTTCATCTCCAGCACAAAACGCACGGGTTTATGCGAGCAGTGTGACTCGGTGGATTGCGGTTGCATATCAGCCATGTTGACGATCACGCCATCATCATCCACAAATGCAGCTGTCAATGGGAGCAAGGTGTTTTTCATCCAAAAACATTGTTTCTGAGGCTCCTCAAAGATAAACAGCATTCCCTCATGCGCTGGCATGTCCTTGCGAAACATCAGTCCGATTTGCCTTTGCTCAGGGGTTTGGGCAATTTGGGCATCGATTTGAAACATTCCCGCTTGAATGACCGTGCGTTGCAAATTGGTTTGCGGCTCTTGTGCCCAGCCCAGCATCGGAGCGGCAATGGCAACCAAGACAAACAGAGTTCGCTGAAAGAAAACCTTCAGGCGAGGCACAGGGAAAACAGTAAGCTGGTTCATAGGTTGCTTGGTTAGAATGATCGAACTTTTTGGAGACATACACTTGTATCAGCATATCAAGGTGCCCGCCCAGGGCGAAAAAATTATCGTCAACAAAGACATGTCTTTGACTGTCCCCCTGCAGCCCATCATCCCCTATATCGAGGGCGACGGCACCGGACTGGATATCACCCCTGTCATGCTCAAAGTGGTCGATGCCGCTGTTGCCAAGGCCTATGGCGGCAAGCGACAAATTCACTGGATGGAAGTCTATGCCGGTGAAAAGTCTACCCAAATTTATGGCCCAGATGTGTGGTTGCCGGAAGAAACTTTGGCTGTCTTGAGAGAGTACGTGGTGTCCATCAAAGGCCCACTCACCACCCCTGTGGGTGGCGGCATCCGCTCCCTCAATGTGGCTTTGCGCCAAGAACTCGATTTGTATGTCTGCTTGCGTCCTGTGCAGTATTTCAAAGGTGTGCCTTCTCCTTTGAAGGAGCCAGAGAAGACCCATATGGTCATCTTCCGCGAGAACTCGGAGGACATTTACGCTGGTATTGAATACGAAGCCGAGAGCGATAAAGCCAAAAAGCTCATCAAATTTTTGATCGATGAAATGGGTGTGACCAAAATTCGTTTCCCCAATACCTCGGGCATCGGCATCAAGCCTGTTTCGCGTGAAGGTACTGAGCGTTTGGTACGCAAAGCCATCCAATACGCGATTGACAATTACAAGCCCAATGTGACCATTGTTCACAAAGGCAACATCATGAAATACACCGAAGGCGGTTTCCGTGACTGGGCTTATGCCTTGGCTCAAAAAGAGTTCGGTGCGCAGTTGATCGACGGCGGTCCTTGGTGCAAATTCAACAACCCCAAAACCGGCAAAGAAATCATCGTCAAAGACAGCATTGCCGACGCCTTCTTGCAGCAAATTTTGTTGCGCCCTGCCGAGTACAGCGTCATTGCCACCTTGAATTTGAACGGCGACTACATCTCTGACGCCTTGGCGGCGCAGGTGGGCGGTATCGGTATTGCGCCTGGCGCCAATTTGTCCGATTCTGTGGCCTGCTTTGAAGCCACCCATGGCACTGCGCCCAAATATGCGGGCAAAGACTACGTCAACCCTGGGTCTGAAATATTGTCTGCAGAAATGATGCTGCGCCATATGGGTTGGTTTGAGGCTGCCGACCTCATCATTTCCTCCATGGAAAAGTCTATTCTCAGCAAAAAAGTCACCTACGACTTTGCACGCTTGATGGAAGGTGCAACCCAAGTCAGTTGCTCAGGCTTTGGTCAAGTGATGATCGACCACATGTAAGGCTATAAAGCCCCTCTATCAGTAGTTTTGACCTAGCAGGTTGGCTCTGAATTGAGGGGTTCTAAGGCGCGTATTGCGTGTGTTGACATGGGTTTCTGCTGCGTTGTCTGGGCTTGCAGGTGCGGCAATGACCTTGATATTTTTTGCCATCCACCCGCGTGGGCCCTCAACGGGTTCGTACATAACACTGGCGCCTTGTTGAAGTGTTTTAAAACCCACCATGTCAACTTGGCTGAAATGTGCAAACACATCCTGTCCAATTTCTGAGGACTCGATAAAACCAAATCCCTTGTGGTTGTTAAACCATTTAACAATACCAAAAGCCATGGACTACCCCTTATCAATTAAATTTTTAATAAATGAATACTTAGATAGTATAATAAAGTTTTAAATTTTTGTAAAGTAATTTCAAATATTTATTTAAATTGAATTTCTGGACATTTTTCTAAATTTCTAAGAGCGCTAGGCGGCATCGATAGAATGTGATCATGTCAACCACCCCATCAAAGCCTGTTGTCCCACCCGTACACACTGGAGATTCTGATTCCGTTGTCTTAGAGCGTCGCACTCAGCGTACCCAACCGCCTCAGATGTACCAAGTGGTCATGCTCAATGACGATTTCACACCCATGGAATTTGTGGTGATGGTGTTGCAAGAATTTTTTGGCAAAGACCGCGAAGCAGCCACCCAAATCATGCTGAAGATTCATTTGGATGGCAAAGGCATATGTGGGGTTTACACCAAGGATGTTGCTGCCAGCAAAGTCGACCAAGTCCAAGATGCCGCCCACCAAGCCGGACATCCGCTACAAGCTTTGCTTGAGCCCATTGAATAATGTCCCACCATTTCCATATACAGTTGAACCTACACAAAGATCGCCACAAGGAATTCCCATGATTGCCCAAGAACTTGAAGTCAGCTTACACATGGCCTTTGTAGAGGCCAGGCAACAGCGGCATGAATTCATCACCGTCGAGCACCTGCTATTGGCCTTGCTTGACAACCCCAGTGCGGCGGAAGTTTTGCGGGCTTGTTCTGCCAACATTGATGACTTGCGCAAATCGCTTTCCAATTTCATCAAAGACAACACACCGCAAGTGGCTGGAACCGATGAGGTGGACACCCAGCCAACTCTAGGTTTTCAGCGCGTGATCCAACGCGCCATCATGCATGTGCAATCCACCGGCAATGGTAAAAAGGAAGTCACTGGAGCCAATGTGTTGGTGGCCATCTTTGGCGAGAAAGACTCCCATGCGGTGTATTACCTCCACCAACAAGGCGTGACGCGTTTGGACGTGGTGAATTTCATCGCCCACGGCATCAAGAAAAACGACCCCAAAGAACCCAGCAAAAGTGCTGAATCATCCCCCTCAGAAAATGAGGAGTCGAACGAGAAATCAGAAAAAGCTTCACCTTTGGAGCAATTTACCCAGAGCCTCAACCAATTGGCCAAGGACGGCAAAATTGACCCCTTGATTGGTCGCGAGTATGAGGTCGAGCGGGTCATTCAAATCCTGTGTCGTCGTCGCAAAAACAATCCCTTGTTGGTGGGCGAAGCGGGTGTAGGAAAGACCGCGATTGCCGAGGGTTTGGCTTGGCGCATCACCCAAAAAGAGGTACCAGAAATTTTGGCGGATTCGCAGGTGTACTCCCTAGACATGGGCGCTTTGCTGGCAGGCACCAAGTACCGTGGTGACTTTGAGCAACGCCTCAAAGGCGTTTTAAAGTCTTTGAAAGACAAGCCCAATGCGGTGTTGTTCATTGATGAGATTCACACCTTGATCGGCGCTGGTGCTGCCTCTGGCGGCACCTTGGATGCCTCCAACTTACTCAAGCCCGCCTTGAGTTCAGGGCAGTTGAAGTGCATAGGCGCCACCACTTTCACAGAGTACCGCGGTATTTTTG
>JBILIR010000035.1:0-9332 GCA_044368955.1 Limnohabitans sp. | reverse complement strand
GAACCCGTTATTTCAACTGGGTTGATGGACGTCTTGCCCAGATGGTCATCTCGACCGACATCACCGCCAGACGAATGGCCGAAGAACAAGCTGCGTTGCAATCTGAACGGGCGCAGTCTGCGAGTCGATTGATCACCATGGGCGAGATGGCCTCCAGCGTTGCACACGAGTTGAACCAACCACTCACAGCCATCTCCAATTACTGCAACGGCATGTTGACCCGCTTGCAGGGCAAGCAAATCACAGAAGACGAGTTAAAAGTGGCGCTCGAAAAAACCTCTCGCCAAGCCCAGCGAGCGGGACAAATCATTCAACGCATTCGAAGTTTTGTGAAACGCAGTGAAACCAACCGTGTTAACACTCTGGTTGCCCCCATCGTGGCAGAAGCGGTTGATCTTGCAGATGCCGAGTTGCGTCGCAGGCAAGTCAAACTCAGTTTGTTTGTCTCTGATCGCTTGTCAAAATTGCATATCGACCCGATATTGATAGAGCAAGTACTCATCAATTTATTGAAGAACGCAGCCGAAGCCATTGAGCACGCACAGCGCCCCATCAACCAACGCCATGTCGAGTTGCAAGTGGTGCCCAAAGAAGTAGAGGGGCAAGATGTGGTGGAGTTTTCTGTCAGCGACTCTGGCACGGGCATGACCCCCGAAGTGATGGAGCGGGTGTTTGAGGCCTTTTACACCACCAAGAGCGAGGGCATGGGCATAGGCCTGAATTTATGTCGAACCATCATTGAGTCGCACCAAGGCAGGATGACAGCCGAGAACATCTACAATGGAAAACTCATAGTAGGGGGTCGTTTTTCTTTTTGGCTACCCGCCAGCAAAACCTTGATACCCCTTTAATGCCTTCAGTGGCCCCTTGGAGCTTGAGATGAGTTTGATCCCCAAAAAAGGCAATGTCTACGTCGTCGATGATGACGAAGCAGTGCGTGACTCCTTGCAGTGGTTGCTTGAAGGCAAAGATTACCGCGTACGCTGTTTTGATTCCGCTGAAAATTTCTTAAGTCGCTATGACCCGCGTGAAGTAGCCTGCTTGATCGTCGACATTCGAATGCCTGGCATTTCCGGCTTAGAGTTGCAAGACCGCTTGGTTGAGCGCAAATCGCCGTTGCCCATTGTCTTCATCACGGGTCACGGCGATGTGCCCATGGCTGTGACCACCATGAAAAAAGGCGCCATGGATTTCATCCAAAAGCCCTTCAAAGAAGAAGAATTGGTCAGCTTGGTTGAACGCATGTTGGACCAAGCCCGTGACACCTTCAACGACTCACAAACCGCCGCCAACCGCGATGCCCTCATGGCCAAACTGACCACACGCGAAGCCCAAGTGCTGGAACGCATCGTTGCAGGCAGATTAAACAAACAAATTGCGGATGACTTAGGCATCAGCATCAAAACTGTTGAAGCGCACCGAGCGAATATCATGGAGAAACTCAATGCCAACACAGTTGCTGATTTGCTTAAAATAGCACTGGGTCAACAAGCAAAAAACTGATGTCAGCACTTCTCATTGACGGCAACGTCCTTTCGCAACAAATGCGGGCTGATTTTGCAGCCCGCACCCAATCCCTTATCTTCCAAGGTGTTCGCCCCGGCTTGGCGGTGGTCTTGGTTGGTGAGAACCCCGCCTCGCAGGTGTATGTTCGCAACAAAGTCAAAGCTTGCGAACAAGTCGGTATTCATTCACTGCTTGAAAAATACCCTCAAGACCTCAGCCAAGCCGATTTATTGGCCAGGGTCGATGCACTCAATAACGACCCCGATATTCACGGCATCTTGGTGCAACTGCCTTTGCCTGCGCATATTGACGCTCAAAAAATCATTGAGGCCATTTCGCCCAGCAAAGATGTGGACGGCTTTCATGTGGCCAGTGCCGGCGCGTTGATGACCGGCTTACCCGCTTACTGGCCTTGCACCCCGCATGGCTGTATGAAGATGTTGGAGAGCATTGGCTACAAGCTCAAAGGCAAACATGCCGTGGTGATTGGCAGAAGCAATATTGTGGGTAAACCCATGGCGCTGATGCTGCTCCAAGAAAACGCCACCGTGACTGTTTGTCATAGCTCGACAGTCGACCTTAAGCACCACTGCTTGCAAGCTGATGTGATCGTGGCAGCAGTGGGCAAGCGCAATGTGTTGACAGCCGACATGGTGAAACCTGGGGCAGTGGTGCTGGACGTCGGCATGAACCGCGACGATGCAGGAAAATTGTGTGGTGATGTCGACTTTGAGGGTGTCAGGCAAGTAGCTGGCTACATCACACCGGTTCCTGGTGGCGTGGGCCCCATGACCATCACCATGCTTTTAGCCAATACCTTGGATTCTGCCCAACAGACCCTATCTGCGAAGACATGACCAACCCCCTCTTAGATTTTTCATCCCTTCCCCGTTTCAGCGAGGTTCTCCCCGAACACATTTCACCCGCCATGACACAACTGCTGGCCCATGCCGAGCAAGCCATGACAGAGGTGACCGCTGATTCTTTTCCTGCCGATTGGCTGTCTATTTCAAAAGTACTTGATACAGCGACCGAACAACTGGGCCGTGCTTGGGGCATGGTGGGTCATTTGCAAGGGGTGGCCGATACACCCGAGTTACGTGCGGCCTACAACGCTGAATTGCCGCGCATCACCGACTTCTTCACACGCCTTGGCGCGAACGAAGCGCTTTATGCAAAGTACAAAGCCATTCCCGTTGCCGGCTTGAACCCAGAACAAGCCCGAGCGCACACACTCGCCTTGCGCAACTTTGTCTTGTCTGGGGCCGAACTTCAAGGGCAAGCCAAAGAACGATTTGCCGCCATTCAAGAACGCTTGGCTGAAATCAGCCAGCTTTTCAGTGAACACGTGCTGGACGCGACCGATGCTTGGTCTGTGCTTGCTTCGGCACAAGAAGTAGAAGGTGTTCCCGCCGATGTATTGCAGACCGCCCAAGCGGCAGCAACGGCAGACGGTCACACTGGCTATAAGCTCACGCTGAAGATGCCTTGCTATTTGCCTGTCATGCAATACGCGCACAGCAGCAGTTTGCGTGAAAAGCTTTACCGCGCCCACGCCACCCGCGCCTCGGCAGAGTTCGCCCATCCCCAATTCGATAACAGCCCATTGCTGCAAGAAATTTTGCAACTGCGCCAAGAAGAAGCTACGTTGCTGGGCTATGCCAACCACGCCGAGGTATCGCTGGCCAGCAAAATGGCCGAGTCGCCCAAGCAGGTGATGGACTTCTTGCGGGACCTTGCCTTACGCGCCAGACCCTATGCAGAAAAAGACTTGAATGAGATGCGAGACTTTGCCGCTGCTGAATTGGGCATTACCGATCCCCAGCCTTGGGACTGGACCTTCGTTGGCGAAAAGCTCAAGGAAGCACGCTACAACTTCAGCGAACAAGAAATCAAACCCTATTTCACAGCCCCCAAGGTGATGGCGGGTTTGTTCAAAATTGTGGAAACCTTGTTCGAGGTGAGTATTCGACCCGACAGTGCGCCTGTGTGGCATCCCAAAGTCGAGTTTTACCGAATTGAACGCGCTGGGCAGTTGGTAGGCCAGTTTTACCTGGATCCAGGTGCCAGAACCGGTAAACGCGGTGGCGCATGGATGGACGATGTGCGAGCTCGTTGGTTGCGTCCAGATACTGGCCATCTGCAAACCCCTATCGCTCACTTGGTGTGCAATTTCGCTGAAGGCGTCAACGGCCAACCGCCTTTGCTGACCCACGACGACGTCATTACCCTGTTCCACGAGTGTGGCCACGGCTTGCACCACATGCTCACGCAAATCAATGAGCGTGATGTGTCTGGCATCAGTGGCGTGGAATGGGATGCGGTTGAGTTGCCCAGCCAGTTCATGGAAAACTTTTGCTGGGAATGGTCGGTCTTGCGTCACATGACCGCGCATGTGGACACGGGCGAACCCCTGCCCCGCCCTTTGTTTGACAAGATGCTAGCCGCGAAAAACTTTCAAAGTGGCTTGCAAACTTTGCGTCAAATCGAGTTCTCTTTGCTTGATATGCGCTTGCACACAGAACCCCATCGCAGTGGCGATGTACTGGGTGTCTTGACAGAAGTCAGGGATGAAGTCGCTGTATTGCATCCACCGTCGTGGAACCGGATGCCGCATTCCTTCAGTCATATTTTTGCCGGTGGCTACGCGGCTGGCTACTACAGCTACAAATGGGCTGAAGTGCTCAGCGCCGACGCCTATGCAGCGTTTGAAGAAACCGCAGCTGAAGATGGCACACCGTCCCTTGAAACTGGGCGACGCTATCGGCAAAGTATCTTGGAGCGCGGCGGCAGCCGAACAGCCATGAGTTCATTCAAAGAGTTTCGCGGTCGTGAACCCTCTTTGGACGCTTTGATGCGCCACCAAGGCATGGCAGCCTAAAAGAACAGCGTTTGCACCCCAGCTGGGGTCGCCAGCAAGCACACATCGGCTTTTTGAAAAGCAAATATCCCTACCGTCACCACGCCAGGCCATTGGCTGATCTGCGCCTCCAGCGCCAATGGCTCGGTGAGCTTTAAGCCATGCACATCCAGAATGTATTGCCCGTTGTCGGTGACCAGAGGCTGCCCATCGCGCATTCGCAAAACGGCATTACCACCGATAGAAGAAAAGTTGCGAATGATTTGTGGCACGGACATGGGAATGACTTCCACTGGCAACGGAAAAGTACCCATGACATCTACCCGTTTGCTTTGGTCGACGATGCACACGAACTGCTTGGCTTGGGCTGCGACGATTTTTTCGCGGGTGAGCGCTGCACCCCCGCCTTTGAGCATATAGCCATGGCCATCGATTTCATCGGCACCATCGATGTACACAGACAAAGATTGGACCTCTGACAAATCCACCACAGGGATGCCCAAGGCTTGCATCCGCTGGGTAGAAGCCATGGAACTGGAGACAGCACCTTTAAGGGGAATGGCGCTTTGGGCCAAAGCATCAATAAAAAAATTCACCGTCGAGCCCGTGCCCACGCCAATCAACGCATGGGGTTGCACATAAGCCAACGCGGCTTGGGCAACTTGCGCTTTCAGTGCGTCTTGGCTGGGGAGCTTGCTCATCGGTGACAATTCCATTTTTAAAGAAGATGTCTGATTATCCATGTCCCTGTTGCCCTACGCCTTGCTGCGTCCCTTGTTGTTTGGCTTAGACGCTGAAGCGGCGCACGATGCAACGCTGAACCTGCTGTCGGCGACCCAGCACAATTTCTTGCGCTTGGCCTACCAACAACAGCGTACCGAAGACCCCATCCAACTGGCCGGTTTGAAATTTCCCAACCGCGTGGGACTTGCCGCGGGCTTAGACAAAAATGCCCGTTGTATCGACGCATTTGCAGCCATGGGTTTTGGTTTTGTGGAGGTGGGCACGGTCACGCCCGTGGCACAGCCTGGCAACCCCAAGCCACGCATGTTCCGTTTGCCAGAAGCTCATGCCTTGATCAACCGGCTAGGGTTTAACAACCAAGGGCTTGAGAGTTTTTTGCACAATGTGCAACTCGCTCGTTTTCGCCAAAATAACCCAAGGCCCATGCTGCTGGGCTTGAACATTGGCAAAAATGCATCGACACCTATGGAAGGTGCAGCCGACGATTACCTTCGGGGCTTACACGCGGTTTACCCGTTTGCAGACTATGTCACGGTGAATATCTCTAGCCCCAATACGCAAAATTTACGCAGCCTGCAAAGTGACGCGGCTTTGTCAAACCTCTTGGGCCTATTGGGCGAGGCACGGGCGCAACTGGCACACACCCACCAAAAACATGTGCCAGTCTTTATCAAAGTTGCGCCCGATTTAGATGAGGCACAGCTCGCCCAACTGTGCATGACCTTGCAAAACCATTGCCTAGAAAATGGTCAGACCAAAGACAATGCTTGGGGCGTCATCGCCACCAACACCACGGTGTCCAGAGACGCTGTTCAACACCTGCCCCACGCCAACGAAGCGGGTGGCTTATCGGGTGCGCCTGTCAAGCAAGCGAGCAACCGTGTCATCCGAGCCTTACGCCAAAGCCTAGGGCCCAACTTTGCGCTGATCGGTGTGGGGGGTATTCTCAGTGCGCAAGATGCGATAGAAAAAATTCAAGCCGGTGCCAATGTGGTTCAAATTTATACAGGCTTGATTTACCAAGGGCCTGTATTGGTGTCGCAAGTGGCCAAGGGCCTGCAGACCATAAGGTGAGTACGTCTCACACCTGCCACTTAAACTCTCGCCACCATGAACCTCTCTGAACTCTCACCCAAAGACATTGCTGATCTGGCTGAAGCTTTGGCCATACACCCCGATTACCGTGTATTGCGACGTTTAATTCCCCGTCACAGTTTTGCGCCCTCAACCCCTGGCCAAGTGCTACAAATCGGGGTGGTGCTCGATACCGAAACTACAGGCTTGAGCTCGCAAGATGACCAGGTGATTGAGCTTGGCATGATTGCATTTGAGTTTGACCCTGTTTCAGGCACGGTACACAGTGTGCGAGAAGTGTTTGACGAACTCGAAGACCCCGGGCGGCCTATTCCGCCTGAAACCACCCAAGTGCATCACATCACCGATGCCATGGTGCAGGGTAAGCGCATCAACGACGCCGTTGTTGAAAAATTTGTCGCAGAAGCCAGCGTCATCATTGCGCATAACGCCTCTTTTGATCGACCCTTTGTTGAAAAGCGCTGGCCTGTTTTCAAAGACAAACAATGGGTTTGCAGCATCAAGGACATCGATTGGAAAAGCGAAGGCGTGGGCTCAGCCAAACTGGAATATTTACTCCAAACCCAAGGGATTTTTTACGAAGCGCATCGAGCCGAAACTGATTGCTGGGCATTGCTGGAATTGCTCAATGCGGTCTTGCCGCAAAGCCAACAACCGGCTTTGCTGCGCTTGCTGGAGTCACTCAACCAGCCGCAGGTGCGCTTGTACGCCACCGGCTCTCCCTTTGATGCCAAAGATTTGCTCAAAGCACGTGGCTACCGGTGGGCGCCGGAGATCAAATGCTGGCACCGGCAACTGGGCGGGGATAAAGCTTTGCAAGAAGAGCTGTCATGGCTTAAGAACCGTGTTTACCAAGGCAAACGCGCCAGCGTAGACATTGAAACACTGGGCGGCTTGGTTCGACACTCAGATCGCCAAGGCCAAAAAACCACCCAGCTGTTGGCGAGTTAATAAGGGACAAGCTGCCAAGGCATGTTGCAGGTAGCGACGTAAGGGTAATACTGCCTTGATGATTGGCAAAAATAGGCAACCCGAGGTGCCTCTAAGACCACAGGCGGTGAAGGCGTCACGATGATGGTGGTGGTGGTAGTTGGCTGGCTGTAAGCTTGATTGGCCCAGTAAAGGCTAGAGCCGATGACGACAGCTGACGCCCACGGTACCCAGCCCAGACCTCTGTCGCCACGGCCATAAGCACCATATCCGCCGTGGCCGCCGCCATGACCACGAGGATGGCCATAGTAGCCATGTGCAGAATGTCCTCGCCATCCATCTCCACCTGCAACAGACAGGGTGGGCGCAAGCAATACGAGACATAAAGCAGCGCAAAACAGGGGCTTTTTCATGAAAATCCTTGATGAAGAGCAAATGACATGCTTTCAACGTGATCCCTGCCTTAGAGGATGACAGACAACTGATTTATGATGGCCCTCAATGAAGAAAAGTTTTTTCACACTTTATATAGCCAGCCTTGTTGCAGCGTTTTTAGTCGTTTCAGCGCCTGCCAATGCTGATCCCTACAAATTTCCCTACGTCCACTTGCACGATCTGCCCAGTGCACTGCAAGAGGCTTATCGGAATGAACGGCCCCATTTAGGCGACATTGGGCGCTGTGCCGTGAGCTTCGACAACAGCATGGACCAAGAAAAAATGGTCTTTACCTGCTCTATTTACGTGAAGATGTCTGCGGTTGCAGAGCGCAAAGCCATGGAGCGATGCGAGCAAATGAAAAGCGCCAGAGGCATCAAAGCACCTTGCAAGGTGATTTCAGAATAAGCCTTGCCTATAAAGGTTTAGAGAATTTGCAGGTAGATGGCCAAACAAGTGCCGTAGCCAACTCCCCAGCACAGGGTGCGAAAACTGGCCCAGTCCATCACATAGGCCAAGAAGTACAAGGCTCTGGCTGCCACAAACACCAAGCACAGGGTTTCAAGCAACACCGCATCCACTTGGAAATGCAAAGCCAAAAAAACAGCCGCTGCAAAAAAAGGAAAAGCCTCAAAACTGTTGTGCTGCGCCGCATTGGCACGGGCTCTGGCGCCGGTTTGCTCGGCCAACCATGCGCGGGGATTGTGGTTATCAAAGCCTTTGAAACCCCATTTGGCGCTGGCAGCTCCCAGCAAGGGCATGACGCCAGCCACCACCACACAAGCTACTGGAATGTTCATCTTTTTTCCTATTTAGCAGCGCGGTGCGCCAACGCTTGAATCGCCAAGGCATAGCCTTGCACACCCAGACCGGCAATCACGCCTACCGCCACGGGTGAGACATAGGAGTGGTGGCGAAACGCTTCACGCGCAAAGACATTGCTGATGTGGGTTTCAATGACGGGCAAACCGGTTCCCTTGATGGCGTCGTGCAAGGCGACCGAGGTATGGGTGAACGCCCCTGGGTTGAAAACAGCGCCAATGGCTTTGCCTTGCTGGCAAAGTTGTCCATAAGCATGTATTTGGTCGATCAACTCGCCCTCGTGGTTGCTTTGCACAAAATGCACTTCCAAGCCCAAAGGCTGCGCGGTGGCTCTGCACAAGGCTTCGACATCGGCCAAACTGGCGTGTCCGTATTGTTCGGGTTCACGGGTTCCCAACAGATTGAGATTGGGGCCATTGAGAATGAGAATTTTCATAATTTAAGTATACGATGGCGTCTTTGGGAGGAGCCATGATTCGTTTGGTGGTTTTTGATGCTTACGGTACCTTGTTCGATGTGTACTCGGTAAGTGCCATGGCTGAAACTTTATTTCCTGGACGCGGCAACGCCTTGTCAGTGCTGTGGCGCGATAAACAAATCGAGTACAGCCGCTTGGTGACCCTGAGCGATCCTATGAACCCCTTGGGCAGCCGGCACTATCAACCGTTTTGGGACTTGACCCGTCTTGGCTTGCAATACGCCTGCCAAAAATTGGAGCTTGAACTCACGCCACCCAAACAAAAACAATTGATGGACCAGTATGCCCAACTCACGCCCTTCGAGGAAAATTTGGACGTATTGCAACACCTCCAAGCCATTGGGATGCGCTGCGCGATTTTGTCCAATGGCAGCCCCGATATGCTGGCCAAAGCCGTGAGCAGCGCAGGAATGACGGGCTTGATTGACAAGGTGTTGTCGGTCGATGAAGTGCGGCAGTTCA
>JBILIR010000034.1:0-9355 GCA_044368955.1 Limnohabitans sp. | reverse complement strand
TTTGGCGGCCTTCATGACCCCCATGGCGGAACCCACACCAAAAGCCCGTGCTGCATAGGTAGCGGTGGTGATGACACCAAGGCCGGTGTAGCACTTGAGGCGAGGAAACACCTCGATGGGAATATCTGCCAAGTCAGCAGTGGTCCATTCACGCTCGGGTTGTAAGGCGCGCATTTGCCCCAACACATCATCTTCACGTCGGCGTCCACCGCCTATGACCACTGGCAAGCCCTTGAGTTGCGGGTAGCGCAACAACTCAACCGACGCATAAAAAGCGTCCATGTCCAAGTGGGCAATGCGGCGCAACAAGGCCATGAACGCTGGTGTTTAATGCTTAGCGTGGGAATGTTCCTGGTAGCAAGATGTCGCGGTTGACCGTGTTGATGTCGGTATGTCCGCAAAACGCCATGCTGAGTGAGAGTTCGTTATGGATGATTTGCAAAGCTTTGGTGACGCCTTCTTCACCCATGGCGCCTACGCCGTAGAGCATGGCGCGGCCAATATAAACACCTTGTGCGCCCAATGCTTTGGCTTTGAGCACGTCTTGGCCACTGCGAATACCCCCGTCCATATGCACTTCAATGTCTTTGCCCACAGCATCCACGATGGCGGGCAACGCATTGATGCTGGACTCCGCGCCATCCAATTGACGGCCACCGTGGTTGGAGACGATGAGGGCATCCGCGCCGCTTTGCACCGCCAAGCGAGCGTCTTCGACGTCTTGAATGCCTTTCAAAATGAGCTTGCCGCCCCAGAGCTTTTTCACCCATTCCACATCGGCCCAATTGAGCGTCGGGTCGAATTGGCGACTGGTCCATTCGCCCAGTGAACTCATGTCATTGATGCCTTGAACATGGCCCACGATATTGCCAAACTGGCGTCGCTGTGTACCTAACATGCCCATGCACCAACCGGGCTTGGTCATCAGATCGATGATGTTGGCGATGGTGGGTTTGGGTGGCGCGGACAAACCGTTTTTGATGTCTTTGTGACGTTGTCCCAAGATTTGCAAATCCAGCGTCAACACCAAAGCCGAGCAACCCGCCACCTTGGCGCGTTCAATCAAACGGGCCACAAACTCACGGTCACGCATGACGTAGAGCTGAAACCAAAAACCAGCACCAGCATGCTTGGCGACTTCTTCGATAGAGCAAATGCTCATGGTGGAGAGGGTGAAGGGGATGCCAAATTTCTTCGCTGCACGAGCCGCCAAAATTTCGCCATCGGCGTGTTGCATACCAATCATGCCGGTGGGCGCAATCGCCACAGGCATGGCGGCCTCTTGGCCGATCATGGTGGTGGCGGTGTTGCGGCCTTCCATATTGACTGCTACACGTTGGCGAAGTTTGATTTTTTGGAAATCATCTTCATTGGCGCGGTAGGTACTTTCAGTCCAACTGCCGGAATCCGCGTAATCAAAAAACATTTTGGGCACACGCTTTTTGGCCAAGGCTTTCAAGTCTGCAATATGGGTGATAACGGGCATAGGGAACTCCTGATCAAACTGGCCTGATGTTAGCCCCTGTCAGTTGTCAAGGCTGTCGCCAAGATTCACCCGCATGGCTCTCGCTTTAGCGCCCAGCGATAGGATGCAGGTTTTGCTTTTCAAAGTGATGCCTCGCATGTCCTTCTTTAAAGATATCTCCGTCTCGACTGTGTTTGCAGGCGCAGTGACGGTGATGGTGGGCTTTACCAGCTCGGTGGCGGTGGTTTTTCACGCGGCACAGTCTGCGGGTGCAGATGCAGGGCAGATGGCCTCGTGGATTTGGGCCTTGGGCTTGGGCATGGGTATCACTTGCGTGGCCTTGTCTTGGCGTTACAAGCAACCGGTGGTGACTGCGTGGTCCACACCCGGTGCGGCGATGTTGATCACCGCTGCCAGTGGCATGCCCATGGCCGAGGTTGTGGGCGCATTTGTGGTGTCGTCCTTGTTGGTGATGGCCGTGGGTTTCAGCGGCGTGTTTGAACGCTTTATGCACCGCATTCCTTTGCCGCTGGCGGCTGGCATGTTGGCAGGTGTGTTGCTGCGTTTGGGCTTGGATGTGTTTGTCAATATGTCTCAGCAGTGGCCCCTGCCTCTGCTGATGACAGTGGTGTATTTGTTGGCCCGACGCTGGCAACCACGCTATGCCGTTGCCCTGTCATTGTTGGCCGGTACAGCGCTGGCAGCATGGCAAGGTGATGTGCATTGGCAAAGCATCGATTGGCAGTGGGCGCAACCGGTGTGGGTGACCCCCTCATTCAGCGTGGCTGCATTGATTGGCATGGCCTTGCCGTTGTTCATCATCACCATGGCTGCGCAAAACATCCCAGGCGTGGCTGCCATGAAAGCGCACGGCTATGCGCCGCCGCTGTCGCCTGTCATGGGTTGGATAGGCGTGGTCAATCTGCTGCTGGCACCTTTTGGTGCATTTGCCCTGAATTTGGCT
The DNA here is from genome assembly GCA_044368955.1 of Limnohabitans sp. Taxonomy (GTDB): domain Bacteria; phylum Pseudomonadota; class Gammaproteobacteria; order Burkholderiales; family Burkholderiaceae_C; genus Limnohabitans. Next base: position 6,926 of record JBILIR010000034.1, on the reverse strand, counting down.
GCGATCACCGCGTCGATTTGCTCCAGTGAAGAAGCCCATGCCGATAAAACCAAGCGCTATACCGCCGCCATGAGTGCAGGATTTTTTTACATTTTGATGGGCTTGGCGGGTGCCTCGGTCGTCAGCCTTTTTGCCGCCTTGCCCAAAGCGCTGGTGATGGTGATTGCCGGCTTGGCCTTGTTTGGCACGATTGCCAACGCCTTGGCTTATTCCCTCAAAGATATCTCCACCCGTGAACCCGCGTTCATCACGTTTTTGGTGACAGCGTCGGGCTTTAGCATGTGGGGAATTGGTGCGGCTTTTTGGGGCTTGGTGGCGGGTGCGGTTGCTTGGGGCTTGTCACCTCGCCCCAAGGTTTAAGACCAAATCACTACTTTGCTGTTGGCATACCAGTTGTCTAACTGGTGCTGCACCGCGTATTCAATGCGGCTGCGTTTGATTTTCATCGTGGGTGTGAGGCAACCGTTTTCGATGCTCCATGGCTCAGAAGCCACCACCAGCATTTTCAGTCGCTCGTAATCTGCAATTCCTTTGTTGACCTCGGCCAGCAATTCAGCCAAGGCTTTTTCAACGTCAGAGCGGACGTCGCTTTGCTTGAGCTTGGGACGCAGGTCTTCCGCCAAAACCACCAAGGCAAATGCGGACTCGAAGCCTGAACCCGACACCATGGACAACTCAATCATGGGGTGGGCATTCAGCAGGTTTTCAATAGGTGCCGGTGCAACGTACTTGCCCTTGCTGGTTTTGAACAATTCTTTCAAGCGGCCTGTGATTTTGAGTTGACCATCGGGGCGGCGTGAACCCAAATCGCCGGTCTTGAAGAACCCATCAGCGGTGAAAGATTCAGCATCGAGGTCAGGGCGTTTGTAATAGCCCACCATTTGGCCAGGCGACTTGATCAGGATTTCGCCTTCATCGCTGATGCGCACTTGCACCCCTTCATAAGGGATACCGACATAGCCGGGTTCGTTGTAAGTTTCGTCAGAGCTGTGCGAATAGGCAAAGTCCTCGGTCATGGCGTAGCCCTCGACCAAATTCAAGCCCAGGCGGCGGTACCAGCGAATCAAATCGGGCGGCAATGGCGCTGAGCCGCTGCCCGCCATCTCCACTTTGTCCAAGCCCAAACCTGTCAGCACTTTCTTGGCTACAACCTTGCCGATGAAGGGCAGAGACAGCAACAGATTGAGTTTTTTGGCCGGCATTTTGGCAAATACACCTTGCTGAAACTTCAGCCACAGGCGTGGCACCGAGACAAAAATCGTGGGCTGTGCACGGTTCAAGTCTTTAATGAAGGTGTCTAAGCTTTCAGCGAAATACATGTGAATGCGGCCATGCACAAGCGCCACGGTTTCAGCCCAAGCGCGTTCGAACACATGCGCCAGCGGCAGGTAAGACAGCATGCGGTGGTCGCGGTCATGGCCTAAGCTGTCGTCGATGCGCTTGGCAATACCGTGACCCACGGTGCTGATGCGAGCAAAGTTGTGCATCGCCCCCTTGGGTTGACCCGTGGAGCCAGAGGTGTAAATGATCATGGCCAAGTCGTTGTCGTCGCGCAGTACATCGCCTTGCAGGGGGGCGGTGCGGGCAATGATGTTGTCCCAGCTGTCGTAGGGCGTGGCGGGGGCCAAGGGCAAAGCAATGCGCGGCATGTTTTCAGGCACACCGGGGGCTTGTTTGTGCCACTCATCGAGCTTGCCGACAAAAAGCAAGCTGGATTCGCTGTGCTCTAAAACAAACTTCACTGTGTCAGCGCTTTCGGTGGGGAAGATGGCCACGGTGGTGTAGCCCGCCATCCAAATTGCCATTTCGGTCATGAAAAAGTGCGCACAATTTTTCGACAAGATGGCCACTTTGGCGCCATGGGGCAGCCCCAAGGATTTCAAATGCGCGGCCATTCGGCGGGATTGGTCCACCGTTTGCGCCCAGGTGTAGTTCATCACTTTGCCGCCGCCCACCGGTTGGGTCAGGAAGACTTTGTCAGCGAGGTTTTTTTCATGCTGGTAAATGCATTCCAGCACGGAAGTGGCGGGGGAAGTCATGGTTGTCTCCAGAGTGGGGTTAAGGTTTACCTCTTATATAAGACCCATTCTAGTGACATAGCGTAAGACTTTTCTTAGCGTATTCCTACCCCGATGGCTATCAGGGTCATTCAAGCCAAGCGTTGTTGATGCCGCGCAATTTGCGCCTGCACCTGCGCGGGTGCGGTGCCGCCGACGGTGTTGCGAGCGTTCAAAGAGCCGTGCAAGCTCAACACCTCGTAAACATCTTTGTCGATGGAGGCGTGAAAGCCTTGCAGCACATTCAGCGGTAGCTCAGACAGGTCGCAGTTGTGGCTGGTAGCGGCCTTGACCGCATGGGCCACGGTTTCGTGGGCATCGCGAAAGGGCAGGCCTTTTTTCACCAAATAGTCGGCCAAGTCGGTGGCGGTGGCGTGGCCTTTTTTGGCGGAGGCCTCCATGTGGGCGGCGTTGACGGTGAGGCCGCCTTCTTTGGTGCCTGAAGCGTTGGTTTGACCGCCGATCATCTCGGCAAAGATGCGCAAGGTGTCTTTCAAGGTGTCCACCGTGTCAAACAGCGGCTCTTTGTCTTCTTGGTTGTCTTTGTTGTAGGCCAGCGGCTGGCCTTTCATCAAGGTGATCAAACCCATCAAATGGCCGACCACACGACCGGTTTTGCCCCGCGCCAACTCCGGCACATCGGGGTTTTTCTTCTGCGGCATGATGGAAGAACCCGTGGTGAAGCGGTCGGCCAGTTGAATGAACGCAAAGTTTTGGCTCATCCAAATGATGAGTTCTTCCGACAAGCGGCTGATGTGCACCATGCACAGCGTGGCGGCGGCGGTGAATTCGATGGCGAAGTCGCGGTCGCTCACCGCGTCCAAGCTGTTTTGGCACAGCTGCGGTTCACCTTGGGCGTTGACCATGCCAAGGGTGGTGGCGACACGGGCGCGGTCCAAGGGGTAGGTGGTACCGGCCAGCGCCGCCGAACCAAGGGGCAAGCGGTTGACGCGGTGTCGAATTTCACCCATGCGCTCTTCATCCCGCGAGAGCATTTCCACATAAGCCAACAGGTGATGCGCCAAGCTGATGGGCTGCGCCACTTGCAAATGCGTGAAGCCGGGCATCACCGTCTGGGTGTGCTGCGCAGCGACGTCCACCAAGGCGCGTTGCAGGTTCTTCAGCAGTTCGCGGATGGCGTCAATTTCATCGCGCAGCCACAGGCGCACATCGGTGGCGACTTGGTCGTTGCGGCTGCGACCGGTGTGCAGCCGCTTGCCAGCGTCGCCCACCAGTTGGGTGAGCCGTGCTTCGATGTTGAGATGCACGTCCTCCAGCTCCAGCTTCCACTCAAACTGGCCGCTTTCAATGTCTGCCGAGATTTGCTGGAGGCCGCCTTGGATGTCGGCCAAGTCTTGAGCGCTGATGATGTCTTGGGCTTGCAGCATCTCGGCATGGGCCAAGCTGCCTTGGATGTCAGCCTGCCACAGGCGCTGGTCGAAAAACACGCTGGCGGTGTAGCGCTGCACCAACTCGCTCATGGGTTCGGAGAACAGGGCGGACCAAGCCTGAGATTTGCGGTCTAGCGAGTTGGAAGAGGTCATACGGGCATTTTAGGTGTGGTCGTTGACTTGTAAGCCAAAGCACAGGACTGCAGTGCAAAATTCTCGCCAAACCCCTCGTTTGGGAACCCATTAACTTAGGAGACAAGCATCATGTGGAAAATTGCGCTGGGATTTGTGGCATTTGCGGCTTTGGGGCTGTTTGTGATTTTCAAAGCAGGAGATAAGGTAGACATGGGGGGAGAACAACACGGTGTAGATGCGGTACATGCGCCCGAAGAGACCAAGCCTGCAGCAACCCCTGCAACACCTGCTGCCCCTGCGACTCCCGCTACTGAAGCGCCTGTCACTAAATAATCGCCGTCATTGCGAGCGGCTCACCCGTCATTGCGAGCGAAGCGAAGCAATCTACCCCGAGCAGATTGCTTCGCTTCGCTCGCAATGACGAAGTGGTACCCTTGCAATGACGAAGTGGCTCCCTCGAATGACGAAGTGGCCCCCTTGCAATGACGGGTGAGGCGCTCGCAATGACAGCTCTTCGCAATGACGTGAAAAGGCTTAGCCGGTATTGCGCAAACCCGCTGCAATGCCGTTGATTGACAAGTGGATGCCGCGCTGCGCCCGTTCGTCGGTGATGCCTGCTCGATGACGCCGAATCAACTCCACCTGCAAATGGTGCAAGGGGTCGATGTAGGGGAAACGGTGTTTGATGGAACGTGCCAACGATACGTTCTTGGCCAAGCGTTGCTTGGCACCCGTGATGAGTTGCAAGGCTTGCGCGGTCAAGTGCCACTCGACTTCAATGGCTTTGAAAATGCGTCGGCGCAATTTGGCATCCGTCACCAATTCCGCATAACGTGAGGCCAGCGCCAAATCGCTTTTCGCCATCACCATGTCGATGTTGGAGAGCAGGGTTCTGAAAAAAGGCCATTGCTTGTCCATGCGCCTGAGCAATGCCAGGGCTTGGGTGCGGTTAAGGCTGGGGTGGTGCTCCAAAAACTGCTGTACGGCCGAGCCAAAGCCCAACCAACCCGGCAAGGTGAGACGACACTGGCCCCAACTGAAGCCCCAAGGAATCGCGCGAAGGTCTTCGATGCGCTGAGACGCTTTGCGCGACGCTGGTCGAGAGCCAATATTGAGCGCGGTAATCTCACGCAGGGGCGTGGCCTCGAAAAAATAATCGGTGAAGCCGGGCGTCTCGTAAACCAAATGCCGATAAGCCTTGAAGCTGTGCACCGACAAGCTTTCTGCAGCTTCAATGAAGGCTCGCGGAGCGGCTTTTTGGGTTTGCAACAAACTGGCTTCCAAGGTGGCAGCCACCAAGGTTTCCAAATTGCGTCGCCCCAATGCGGGGTTGGCGTATTTGGAATTGATCACTTCCCCTTGCTCTGTCAGCCTAATTTGCCCACGCACCGTGCCAGGGGGTTGCGCAAGAATAGCGTCATAGCTTGGGCCACCACCACGCCCCACCGTGCCGCCGCGGCCATGGAACAAACGCAAGGTAATACTGTGCTCATCTTCTAAGGCTTGGAACACATTCGCCAAGGCCAATTCAGCTTGGTAAAGCGACCAGTTGCTGGTGAAAATACCGCCGTCTTTGTTGCTGTCCGAGTAGCCCAGCATGATGTCTTGCTCGCCGCTGCTGCGCTTGACCATAGCGGCAATACCTGGCAAAGCGTAATAGCCGCGCATGATGTGTGGCGCTTGTTGCAGGTCTTCAATGGTTTCAAACAGGGGTGTCACGATCAGTTCTGCCCGAGCGTCTGTGTTCAATGTGCCGTGCAACAAGCCAGTTTCTTTTTGCAGCACCAGCAACTCGAGCAAGTCGCTGACACTCTCGGTGTGGCTGATGATGGCATGTCGAATCGCGTACATGCCAAAGTCGTGGCGTATCTGCCTTGCGGTTTCAAAAATGCGCAACTCCGCCACCGTGTGTGCGCTGTAGCTGTGGTGGGGAATGTGCAAGGGTCGCGGATCGTTCAAGGCTTGCAGCAACAACGCTTGTCGCGCTGCTTCGTCAAGCTTGGCGTAATGCGCTTCTATGCCCGCTACTTTCAGCAACTCTGCCACCACCAATTCGTGTTGGTCCGAGCTTTGTCGCAAATCGACCGTCGCCAAATGAAAACCAAACACCTGCACCGCGCGTATCAGGGGACGCAAACGCGGCACAGCCAAAGCTTGCGCGTGTTGTGCGCTCAAGGCATCGTTCAAGGTGCTCAAATCGGCGAGCAAGCTCTCAGCGTCAGGGTAGGGTTGCTGCGGCGCAAGGGCGTGGCGTGCCGCTTCTTTGCCAGTCAAATGCAACAGCGTTGCCGCCAATCGTGCGTAAATAAAGGTCAAACTTCGGCGGTAAGGCTCGTCTTGGCGATGCGCATTGGTGTCAGGTGAAGAATCTGCCAAAGTCTGTAATGCAGGGGGCACACCGACCAGCATGGCCGAGGTGGATAACTCGCTGCCCAGCAAATGGATTTCCGTCAGGTAGTGAACCAACGCCACCTCACTTTGGCGCTGCATGGCAAATTGCAAGGTGTCGGCGTTGACATTCGGGTTGCCGTCACGGTCGCCACCTATCCATTGGCCCATGCGAAAAAAAGGCGCCACGGGCGCACCACCCAACTCTGCTTCAATATCGGCGTAAAGCTTGGGGATTTCAGACAAAAAAGTGTACTCGTAATAGCCCATGGCGTTTTCAATCTCGTCCGCCACAGCAAGCTTGGTGAAACGCAGCAAACGGGTTTGCCACAGTTGCAACACACGAGCCCGCACTTGGGATTCGATCAGCGCCATGGCTCGGGCGGTGGTGGCGTCTAAGGGCCTAGAGGTGATGGCGTCGCGTTCTTGCAAACTTTGCGCAATGCCGCGCTCAGCATCCAAAATACTTTTGCGTTGCACCTCGGTGGGGTGTGCGGTGAGCACCGGTGAAATATGCGCATGGGCCAGCGCTTGTATCACGGCCTTGGAGGTCCAACCGGCGGTTTTAAGTTTACTCAAGGCCTGCGCCACACTGCCCAACCTCACATCGCCAGCGCGATCGTGGATTTGTTGACGGCGAATATGGTGCTGGTCCTCAGCCAAGTTGGCCAAGTGGCTGAAATAGGTGAAGGCGCGTATCACGCTCACCGCTTGCACGCTGGACAGGGAGGCCAATTTTTTCTTCAAGGCCTTGCCAGCCAAAGCGTCGGCATCGCGTCGAAATGCCACGGATAAGCGGCGAATTTGTTCAACCAAGCCAAATGCTGCCTCGCCCTCTTGTTCGCGAATCACATCACCCAGAATCCGACCTAGCCAGCGGATGTCGTCCACCATGGGACGTTCTTGCTGATGTAACTGTGTGGTTTGTCGTGCGGAGGAAGGTGATCTGGTCATA
>JBILIR010000032.1:0-9422 GCA_044368955.1 Limnohabitans sp. | reverse complement strand
GTCAACAGTGAAGCCCTTGTCTTTGGGCAACACCAATTTCAAAAAGTCCAGCACATTGCGTGCATACAGCGCCGAGGCGTCAGCAGCGACAAGCGCTGGCAAATTGGTGTCGCCCACCAAGGTCACGCCATGTTTGACCACGGTTTGGTCAGCCTCGGTCAGCGGGCAGTTACCGCCCACGCCATTGGCACCTTTGCCAGCAGCCAGGTCGACGATGACCGAGCCTGGTTTCATGCTTTTGACCATCTCTTCGGTGATCAACACCGGTGCGGCACGGCCCGGGATCAAGGCAGTGGAGATGACCACATCGGCCTGCGCCACGCGCTTGGCCACCTCGGCTTTTTGCCGATCCAGCCAGCTTTGCGGCATGGGCCGGGCATAGCCACCCACTCCTTCGGCGGCTTCTTTTTCTTCGGCGGTCTCGTAAGGCACGTCGATGAATTTGGCACCCAAGGACTCGACCTGCTCTTTCACACTGGGGCGCACATCCGACGCCTCAATCACCGCGCCCAAACGCTTGGCTGTTGCAATGGCTTGCAAACCCGCCACGCCCACGCCCAAAATGACCACACGAGCGGCCTTCACCGTACCGGCTGCCGTCATCAGCATGGGAAAGAAGCGTTGGTATTTGTCAGCAGCCATCATCACGGCCTTGTAGCCCGCGATATTGGCTTGCGAGGACAGAACGTCCATGCTTTGCGCACGGGTGGTGCGTGGTGCAGCCTCCAGCGCAAAACTGGTCAAACCGGCAGCGGCGATGCGCTGCAAGCCTTCTGGATCAAAGGGGTTGAGCATGCCCACTAAGGCTGAACCCGTCTTCATGTGGCCCAACTCGGTGTGAGAAGGTGCGCGTACTTTCAAGACCAGTTCAGCCCCCAGCGCACCAGCTGAATCAGTGATTTCTGCGCCCGCAGCCTCAAAAGCCGCATCCGTCACACTGGCAGCAACGCCTGCGCCTGACTGAATAAGCACTTGATGCCCTTGGGCAATGATTTTTTTAGCCGTCTCTGGGGTCACGGCAACACGGGTTTCGCCCGCCGTGGTTTCGGCAGGCACGCCAATCCGCATGGTTATCTCCTCCACTCAATGGGCGAGAATCATCGCAGATTCACAAGGCGCCCTGAAAAAGGGTTGATTTTGCACCATGATGGACAGATGGAAGCCCAGCGTCACCGTCGCTGGCATCATTGAAAAAGACGGCAAGTATTTGCTGGTTGAAGAGCACACACCCAATGGCTTGATGTTCAACAACCCCGCCGGTCACCTAGACCCCAACGAATCGCCCATGCAAGCTTGCGTTCGTGAAGTTCTAGAGGAAACGGCTTACCACTTCACCCCGACTGCGCTGGTGGGCATCTATTTGTCACGTTTTTTAAAGCAAGCCACGGCTGACACACCTGCCCAAGACATCACTTACCTGCGGTTTGCTTTCACGGGTGTCTTAGGGGCGCATGAGGCCAACAGAGCGCTTGACGATGGGATTGTGCGAACCCTGTGGATGAGCATTGAGGAAATGCAAGCCACCCAAAGTCGTCATCGAAGTCGCTTGTTACTGCGCTGCGCCCAAGACCATGCGCGTGGACAACGTTTTCCGTTGGAGACTGTCTACACCGACGACAGCGTTTTGAACTTGATCTAAGGGTTGAGTATGTCGGCGCTGGGGTCTTCAGCAGCCATGACGCGTTTGGCCCAAGCAGCTAAACGCCCAGTATCTGCGCGTAAGACTTCTTGTTTGACGCGCAAAATCTGCGTGGGGTGCATAGAGAACTGCCGCAAACCCAGGCCAAGCAACAAGCGTGTGAGGGTGGGGTCACCCGCCATTTCGCCACACAAGCTGATGTCTTTGCCTGCTGCGGCCCCTTGCGCAATGGTGTTGGCCACCAATTGCAAGATGGCGGGGTGCAAAGGGTCATACAAATGCGCCACTTGCTCATCTGCTCGGTCAATCGCCAAGGTGTATTGGATGAGATCGTTGGTGCCCACCGATAAATAATCAAAGTATTTCAAAAACACCGGCAAATTAAGTGCTGCTGCCGGCACCTCGATCATCGCGCCGACTTTGACAGGACCATAAGCCACGCCCTTTTTGTCTAACTGTTCCCGCGCTTGGGCCAGCAACACAAATGTCTGGTGTATTTCGCGTGTATGCGCCAACATGGGGATGAGCAAATTCACAGGGCCATGCAAAGCCGAGCGCAAGATGGCTCGTAATTGACTCAAGAACATGCTGGGGTCTGCCAAGCTCCATCGAATTGCACGCAGTCCCAAAGCAGGGTTAAGGTGAGCTTCGTCCTTGGTGGTTCGGTCCAACGGCTTGTCTGCGCCCACATCGACCGTACGAATGGTCACTGGCAAGCCCTTCATGCCCTCGACAGCTCGTTTGTAAGCCTGGTATTGCTCTTCTTCGCCCGGCAACTCGCCCTCGCGCCCCATGAATAAGAATTCACTGCGAAACAAACCGACGCCTACCGCGCCCACAGACAGGGCCACCGCCGCGTCTTCAGGTAATTCAATATTGGCCAATAACTGAATTTTCTGACCGTCCAAGGTGACCGACGGCGTGTTTCGTAAGCGTGTGAGGCGTTCACGTTCAAGCTGAGCCTGACGTTGCTTGAAAGCGTATTCAGCCAAGATGATGGGGGAAGGACTGACGATGATGACGCCAGCGTCGCCATCGATGATGACCCAGTCGTCTTGGTGCACCAAATGGCTGGCGTTTCGCGCACCCACCACCGCAGGTATGTCCAAACTTCTTGCAACGATGGCGGTGTGTGATGTCTTGCCCCCGACGTCGGTGACAAAACCCGCAAATACGCTTTGCTTGAATTGCAGCATGTCTGCAGGTGACAAATCATGCGCGATCAACACCAAGGGCACATCATGGCTGTCGTCCAACAGTTGGTCTTGCTGCCATGTACCGGGTTTGCGCTGCGCGGGTTGGGGCAAGCTGGTGGGCAAGCCTTTCATATGGCGCAGCAAACGCTCCACCACTTGTTCAAGATCGCCTTTGCGCTCGCGCAAATAAGCGTCTTCCATGTCATCGAACTGACGCGAAACGACCTCCAACTGTGAGGTCAAGGCCCATTCAGCGTTGTACAAACGCTCGGTTACCCAATGTTTAACGCCATCGGCCAGCATTTCGTCTTGCAAGAGCATCAAATGCACCTCCAGCAGCGCTGCGAGTTCGGGCGGCGCATCCTTGGGCACGGTTTTTTGTATGCGCTGAACTTCCAGCATCACAGCATGGCGGGACTGGTTGATGCGCTCTAACTCTTGTTCAATTTGCTGGGGCTCAATGAAGTAATGCGCCACATCCACACGGCTGGAGGCCACCAGCACAGCGCGCCCAATGGCTATGCCACGCGCTACTGCCAAACCGTGAATGGAGAAGGTCATGGATTTATTCGCCTTCGCCGAATTTGTCAGTTATCAACGCCAGCAAGGCGGCCATGGCTGGCTCTTCTTGTTCGCCATCGGTTTCGATTTCAATTTCACTGCCAATGCCAGCGGCCAACATCATGACGCCCATTATGCTTTTTGCATTGACGCGTCGCTCGCCTTTGCTGAGCCACACTTGGCATGGAAAAGCACCAGCGATTTTGGTCAGTTTGGCCGAAGCCCTGGCATGAAGGCCTAGCTTGTTGATGATGGTGGTGGTTTGTTTCAGCATGTTTCACTTAAGAGGAAAGAGGGACTTCTTTTTCACAAGCCACTTGCATCACGCCTTGGGTGCCGCCAGACAATGCACGCTGGGTCAAGACGTCAAGGGGTTCATGGCGATAGCACACGGTACGCAACAGCATGGGCAAATTGACGCCCGCAATTAAGCGTGACTGGACACCGTCGACCAACAGCTTGGCCACATTGGCGGGGGTGGCACCAAAGATGTCTGTCAATACCAAGGTGTTTTGGTCTATGGGTGCACCGATCAGTTTTTGTGCTGATAGCAAGGTGTCTTCAGGAGAAGCGTCAGCTTGCACGTCGATGGCAATGACCGCTTGGGCACAATCTGGGAAGACGTGCAAGGCACACGCTCTGAGGGCAGTGGCCAATGGTGCATGGGCAATAAGAAGAATACGAGTGCTCATGTTTTGTGTAATTTTTTTTGGATTATCACCCTTGTCCATGGCTTTGCAATAATCTCCACATGAACGCTTTAGACGGCATACGAGTATTGGATTTATCCAGAGTGTTGGCTGGACCTTGGTCAACCCAAATTTTGGCTGATTTGGGTGCTGACGTGGTCAAGGTAGAACGCCCACTCACAGGGGATGACACCCGTGGTTGGGGACCGCCTTTTTTGCATGATGCACAAGGTCGTGACACCGCTGAATCTGCCTATTTTTTGGGTGCCAATCGCAATAAGCGCTCCATGACTTGTGATATTTCCTCACCGCAGGGTCAAGGCTTGATTCGCGCAATGGCTTTGCAAAGCCATGTTTTTATTGAAAATTACAAAGTGGGCGATATGTCCCGCTATGGTTTGGACTATGCCACCCTCCAGGCCATCAACCCTAAGTTGGTCTACTGCAGCATTACCGGCTTTGGCCAAACGGGGCCTTACCGTGAGCGTGCGGGTTATGACTTTGCAGTTCAAGCCATGGGCGGCTTAATGAGTGTCACTGGCGAACGAGACGATGCAGGCGGCGGTCCTCAGAAAGTGGGCGTTGCGGTCGCCGATTTATTCACCGGCATGTACGCTACTGTGGCTATCTTGGCAGCCATTCGACACGCAGAAAGCACTGGCGTAGGTCAACACATTGACATGGCGCTTTTGGACACCCAAGTCGCTATGCTGGCCAATTTAGGCGCCAACTTTTTGGTCAATGACACCTCCAGTGCACCACCACAACGCATGGGCAATGCCCATGTGAATATCGTCCCCTACCAAGTGTTCGAGACTGCGCCAAAGGCTTCAGGCGAGCGAGATTTTATGATTGTGGCTGTAGGCAACGATGGTCAGTTCGCCAAACTCTGTGAGGTAATTGGCCACGCTGATTGGTCGCAAGATCCGCGCTTTGTGCGCAACCAAGACAGGGTGAGGCACCGCAGTGTGTTGATTCCCATGATTGCTGATGTGTTACTCAAGCGCGGAAAGTATGTTTGGCTTGAGGCACTTGAAGCTGCCAAAGTGCCTTGTGGTCCCATCAATAACTTGGCTGAAGTGTTTGACGACCCGCATGTGCAAGCCCGCCAAATGGTCGATCATTGGCAACATGGTTTGGGCGTGCCTTTGGATTTGGTGGCCAGCCCGATGAAGCTAAGCCTGACCCCCGTTAGACGCGATTTGCCGCCCCCTTCTTTGGGACAACATACGGACGAGGTTTTGAAGGAATGGCTGGGTTATGACCCGACGCAGTGCGCGGCATTGCGCCAAGCAAGTACGATCTAGCACCAGCCTTTCCCTTAGGTCTTAATGCCTGGTCTGTGACAGCAAAGTGTCTGCGTCGCTGACCTCAAATTTGCCTGGCCCTTCAATATTCAGGGTGACAACTTTGCCGTCTTTCACCAGCATGGAGTAGCGGTTAGAGCGCAGTCCCAAGCCTTTGCCAGTCAGGTCCAAAGTCAAACCAGTGGCTTTGGTGAATTCAGCGTCGCCGTCTCCCAACATGCGCACCTTGCCTGCGGCGTGCAACTCGCGACCCCATGCGCCCATGACAAAAGCATCATTGACACTGATACACCAAATTTCATCCACGCCGGCAGCGGTGAGTTCTGCGTGCTTCTCCATGTAACCAGGCACATGTTTGGCTGAGCAAGTGGGCGTGAAGGCCCCTGGCAAAGCAAACAAAGCGATGGTCTTGCCCGCAGCAGCTTTGCCCACTTCCACAGGGTTGGGGCCAATGCTGCAGCCGTTGCCTTCTACTTCGGAATATTCCATCAGGGTGGTGTGGGGAAGTGTGTCGCCGACTTTGATCATGTTGTTCTCCTTGAAATGAAAAATGACCCACGATTGTGGGCCATTTTGATGAAGATTGTGTTGTATGCAATCCGATAAGGCTTATACCGCTGGTGCCTTTTCAACCAAACGGGTAGCTACCCAGTTTTTGGTCTTAGAGATGGGGCGGCTTTCAGTGATTTCGATCACATCACCTAAGTGGTATTGACCGGTTTCATCATGTGCATGGTATTTGCTGGATTTACCCACAATCTTGCCGTAGAGCGCGTGTTTAACACGACGCTCGACCAACACAGTGACTGTCTTGGCACGTTTGGCGCTGACGACTTTACCGATCAGTGTGCGTTTGAGTGATTTTTTGGCTTCTGTCATGGTGTCACTCCTTCGCCTGTTGTTCGGCCAGAATGGTTTTGGCCCGTGCGATGCTGCGACGGGTGACCTTCATTTGCGCGGTGTTGTTGAGTTGTTGCGTGGCTTTTTGCATGCGCATATTGAAATGCGCTTTTTGCAATTCCTTGATTTCGGTTTGCAAGCCTGCGGCGTCTTTTTGGCGTAATTCAGATGTTTTCATGGTGTCTCCTGAATCACTGGCCAATCAGGCGCGAAACAAAGGTGGTACGCAAAGGCAGTTTGGCAGCTGCCAAACGGAATGCTTCACGCGCGAGTTCTTCGGGCACACCCACGATTTCATACAACACCTTGCCGGGCTGAATTTCAGCCACGTAGTACTCGGGGTTGCCTTTACCGTTACCCATACGAACCTCTGCAGGCTTTTGGGAAATGGGTTTGTCGGGGAAGATACGAATCCAAATGCGTCCACCACGTTTGACGTGACGGGAAATCGCACGGCGCGCAGATTCGATTTGACGAGCTGTCAAACGACCACGGTCGGTTGACTTCAAGCCAAAGTCACCGAACGCCACGGTGTTGCCACGGGTGGCAATGCCGGTGTTGCGACCTTTTTGTTCCTTGCGGTATTTACGGCGCGCTGGTTGCAGCATGCTTATTCTCCTTTGCCGTCCGCAGCCGTGCCAGTGGATGCGGGCGCGGCTACCTTGCGGACGCGCTTGACGGTGGTTTTGGGAGCATCGGTGGCTTCAGCGGGTTTATCGCTGCCATCCGCCGGTGCGGCATTGGAGCCAGCAGGGCGACGTGCGCCACTGCGAGCAGGTGGACGATCGCCGGCAGGGCGAGCATCACGACGAGGACCGCGTGGGCGGCGCTCGTCTTCAGAACGGGGTTCTTGTGCAGCTGGCGCGTCGTTGCGGCCCAAGGTGTCACCCTTGTAAACCCAAACTTTCACGCCAATGATGCCGTAGGTTGTTTTGGCTTCAGAGGTGGCGTAATCGATGTCAGCACGCAAAGTGTGAAGGGGTACGCGACCTTCGCGGTACCACTCGGTACGCGCGATCTCGATGCCGTTCAAGCGACCAGCCGACATGATCTTGATGCCTTGGGCACCCAGACGCATGGCGTTTTGCATGGCGCGTTTCATGGCGCGGCGGAACATGATGCGTTTTTCGAGCTGCTGGGTGATGCTGTCGGCAATCAACTGCGCATCAATCTCGGGCTTACGCACCTCTTCGATGTTGACAGCAACGGGCACGCCCAAACGAGCAGCGAGTTCTTTCTTGAGATTTTCAATGTCCTCGCCTTTTTTACCGATGACCACGCCAGGACGTGCGGAAAAAATGGTGATGCGGGCATTTTTGGCAGGACGCTCAATCAAGATGCGTGAAACAGCAGCGCTCTTGAGTTTGACTTTTAGGTATTCACGGACCTTGATGTCTTCTGCCAGCATGCCAGCGAAGTCTTTGTTACTTGCGTACCAGCGGCTGGCCCAGTTGCGGCTCACCGACAGGCGAAAACCGGTGGGGTGTATTTTTTGTCCCATATTTTCCTAGACCTTTCAGTTGCCGACCGTCACATACACATGGCATGTGGGCTTGCTGATGCTGTTGCCGCGGCCTTTGGCGCGAGCGGTGAAACGCTTGAGGGTTGCGCCTTGCTCCACGTAAATGGTTTTGACGCGCAACTCATCGATATCAGCACCATCGTTGTGCTCTGCATTGGCGATGGCTGACTCGAGCACTTTTTTAACAATGCCCGCTGCTTTTTTCTGGGTGAAGGTCAGGATGTTTAAAGCCTGGTCCACTTTTTTGCCGCGAATCAAGTCTGCCACCAAACGGCCTTTGTCGACCGATAAGCGCACACCTCGCAGGACTGCACGTGTTTCCATAGCTGCTCCTTACTTCTTCTGGACTTTTTTGTCCGCTGGATGGCCTTTGAAGGTACGAGTCAAGGCAAATTCGCCCAACTTGTGACCCACCATCTGGTCGGTGATATAGACCGGCACATGTTGCTTGCCGTTGTGAACCGCAATGGTCAAGCCGATGAAGTCGGGCAGAACCATAGAACGGCGTGACCATGTTTTGATTGGCTTTTTGTCTTTGGTGGCGACGGCTTTTTCAGCCTTGACCAACAAATGGTGATCGACAAAGGGGCCTTTTTTGAGTGAGCGTGTCATGTGTTAACCCTTATTTCTTGCGGCGCGAGACGATCATGACTTGCGTGCGCTTGTTGTTGCGGGTGCGGTAGCCTTTGGTCAAGTTGCCCCATGGGTCAACCGCTGCACGGCCTTCGCCGGTACGACCTTCGCCGCCACCGTGTGGGTGATCGATAGGGTTCATGGCAACACCGCGAACGGTTGGGCGAATACCCATCCAACGCTTGACACCGGCTTTGCCCAGTTGACGCAAGCTGTGCTCTTCGTTAGCGACTTCGCCGATGGTTGCACGGCACTCAATGTGAATCTTGCGGACCTCACCAGAGCGCATACGCACCTGAGCGTAAGTACCTTCACGCGCCAACAAAGTGGCTGAGGTACCTGCAGAACGCGCAATTTGCGCACCCTTGCCAGGACGCAACTCGATGCAGTGGATGGTGGAACCCACGGGGATGTTGCGAATGGGCAAGGTGTTACCTGCGCGAATGGGGGCTTCGGATCCGCTTTGAATCGTGGCGCCCACTTCTAAACCACGGGGGGAAATGATGTAAGCACGTTCACCGTCGGCATAGCACACCAATGCGATGTGTGCGGTGCGGTTGGGGTCATATTCAATGCGCTCAACTTTGGCGGGAATGCCATCTTTGGAGCGACGGAAATCAACCACGCGGTAATGGTGTTTATGACCACCGCCTTTGTGGCGGGTGGTGATGTGACCATTGTTATTGCGACCCGCTTTTTGGAATTGCGGTTCGAGCAAAGGTGCATAAGCAGGGCCTTTGAACAAATGGTCACGTGTGACTTTCACCACGGCACGTTGGCCAGGTGAAGTGGGTTTCATTTTGACGACTGCCATGGTTAAGCCACCTCTCCAGACAAGTTGAGCTCTTGACCGGCTTTGAGCGTGACATAGGCTTTGCGCACATTGTCGCGACGACCGATAGAGCGGCCAAAGCGCTTGGTCTTGCCTTTGGTGTTCACCACTGACACACCCTTGACTTCAACCTTGAACATCAA
>JBILIR010000031.1:0-9427 GCA_044368955.1 Limnohabitans sp. | reverse complement strand
ACCCGATGGCGTAGGGCCGGTGAAGGCCGGTGACACCATGCAGGGGTTCATACAAGGACTTTCATCCATTTCTGTAAAGGTAAGCCCATGACCACACCCACCTTAGAGTCCTTCACCGCTCAGTCCCTTGATGAAGGTTTTGATGAAATTTTGGTTCGGGAGTGGGCGTCTGATTTAAAAATCAATACCCACACCCATCCGTTTGATGTCAGCGCGTATGTGCAACGTGGTGAATATTGGTTGACGGTGGGTGACAAGGTCACGCACCTCAAAGCGGGTGACTATTTCCGCTTGGCCCGCAACATTGAACATGCTGAGCTGTATGGCTCAGAAGGCGCAACCGTTTGGGTTGCCAGAGCCAATTGAACAAGCCGTCACGCCGCTCCACCCTGGCGCTGTTGGGCGCAGTGGCGTTTGGCCATCACATCCAGCCAATTTGGGGGCAGACTAGCCCCTCACGCCCCGTCTTGCGTGTGGCCATCATTTCCCGCACGGTGTTTTATGCCCCCCTGTGGGCTGCGCTTTCGCTCAAACTGTTTGAGCGTGAGGGACTCAGCGTTACCTTGTCGGTGTTTGACAATGCTGAACGCATCACGGAGGCCTTGCTAAAGGGTGAGATCGATATCGCTGTCTCTACCCCCGAGTCCGTCATGGTGGATGCTTACCAAGGTGGGCCTTTGCGCATGGTGGCAGGAAACGCCGAAAAGTTGCCGCACCAAATCATTGCAAGACCCCCTCTTCAATCAACCCACGACTTGGTTGGCGCAAGGTTTGGCGTGCTGTCTCTCAAAGAGGGAACCGCCTATCTGGTCAAACGCTATGCCGAGTCCATAGGCCTGAACAAAGATCAATACACCGTGGTAGCTGTGGGTGGTGCTCCCACACGTTGGAAGCATTTGCAAGACGGTTCGATTGATGTGGGTTTTCAACCTTTCCCTTTGAGTTATGTCGCAGAGGATGCTGGCTACAAAAATCTAGGCGCGATTTCTGCGCTGTTTCCTGAGTGGCTATTTACCTCGGTGAATGTGCATCAGCGCTGGGCTCAACAACATGCCCAATCATTGAAAACCTTCTTGGCCACTTTGAATGCGGCCCAAGTGCAATTCATGGCGACACCTCATGCGTTTGATCCATTGCTTGCGCAAGAGTTGCGAACCACCCCCGCTTATGCCGCCCGAGCCATTGACCAAGCTTTACATATGAACATGTTTGCGCCTGGTACACGGGTTCACCCACCTGCGGCCAAAGCGGTGTTTGAGGCATTGCTCGACACCGAACAATTGCCAGCTGGTACCCCCTTCCAGATGGAGCGATTTTTTGATGCCAGCTACCTCTGACGTAGCTGCCATCACCCATGTGGTGTATGCCCATGGCTTTCGCTCAAGTCCACAATCGTTCAAAGCGCAATTCATAGCGAAGTGGCTGAAACAACACCGTCCTGATGTGCAGTGGTTCTGCCCACAACTGCCTGCCTCGCCGCAAGCAGCCTCTGAACTTTTACTCAATGCGGTTCACACTTGGCCCAAAGCCAGCATGGCAGTGATGGGCTCATCGCTAGGTGGGTTTTACGCCACGTGGCTGGGAGCGGTGATGCACTGCAAAACGGTGCTACTCAACCCTGCGGTGCATCCCGCCAGAGACTTGGTGGGCTATATAGGCACACAAAGCGCGTGGCACAACCCCGATGAAGTGGTGGTGTTTGAGCCGCACTACATCGATGAACTCAAAGCTTTGTATGTAGGGCAAGCCTCGAAAGATGTCAGCGCTTTGCCAGACCCCACACAACTGTTGAACGTGGTGGCCACTGGTGATGAGGTACTGAGTTGGAAAGAAATGGTCGGCAGATACCCATTCGCCCAACTTCATTTGATTGAAGGCTCAGACCATGGCATATCCGATTTCGAGCAGCACTTTCCGGTGGTGAAAGCCTACTTGGGGCTGTGAGGGCTGCACACGAACACAAGATGGCGCATAAAAAATCAGTTCAGTGCTGATTTAAGGTATTTGTGTTTATCCATGCTCATCGCGGTTTCAAATGCGCTGGAGAACTCTCTTGCGGCTCTGAGCAACATGCGTTTAGGAACTGCATCTTGGTATTTAATGGCGTGCAGCGAAAACAATATAGGGCCATGGCGAGTTCGGTTATCAACTTCCATGAAGAAATTTCCCAACTTCGCATTAGCCTGATCGCTGATGTTGTGAATTTCGATGGAGTTCACGCTGGAGCTGATAGGAAAGGCCTGTGCGCCAAAGGTAATTTCTTGGGTAACTTTGTTCACACGTGTCCAAAACGGGTAATCAAAGCCTGAGGGTACGTAGACATCGTTGTGTTGATCTATGCGGGCCTCTGCGCGGGATTTGTTGAACATCGCACAAATAGATTCATTGTTGACTTCGTGCGAACGCAATATATTGGGTTCTGCGTCAGCAATCAATGCGCGTGTTTCCTCAATGTTTTCAATGATGTAACTGGCCACCTTGGGAATTTGTTTTTTCAGAAATCTTTGTTTCTTCAACACATCTCGCAGACAGGTATAAATGTCTTCAAACTGATTGGGCGTGACTTGCAAACCAGGCGGCGCAGTTTGCGAGATGGTGTCTCGGTAGTATTTTTCTGGTTTCAGAACAACGAAGTCCCCATGGATTTTCATGTTCTCGTAAATCTTCTCTAAAGAAATTCCAAACAAAAAATGTTTGATACTTTTTTGCTCACAAACAGCATCGTAAAAAGTTTGGGTCGCAGTCTCAACAGCCTCTTGAAAAGAGGAAAGGCTGTCAGTGTCACTTCGCGGATGATGGATTTTGGCAAGCAAAACAAAAAGCAATTAAGAGGTATGAGAAAGAGAATCGGCTTTAATCACCTTAAGTTAAACCAATAAGTGCTTAGAAACAATAAATATCATCAATACAAACGGAAAGTGACGTATCTGTCATGAAAAGTCAGCCAATTCACATGCTTTAGGTGAATTCCGTCAAAAGTTGACCTGCAAGTGCCGCTTGATCTTTCAAACCCTGCTGGTCGGCGATCAGTTGTCCATTGACCCAAACACCATGTACGCCACAGGCCAGTGTGTTCAAACGGGCGGCACCTCCTGGCAAATCAAACACCCTGTGCTTGGGGCCACGACCCACGGTTGTTGGGTCAAACAGCATCAAGTCTGCGGCAAAGCCCACCCGCAACAGTCCACGGTCTTTCAAGCCCAAGACTTTCGCTGGTTGCGCAGTCAGCTTATGAACGGCCTGTGTCATCGACATCAGCCCAAGGTCTCTGGCCCAGTGACCCAACAGATGCAAACCAAAACCGGCATCGTTGAAGAAGGTCAAATGCGCACCTGCGTCGCTGAGTGACACCAAGCTGTGCGGGTCGTTAAGCAAGCGGGCCACCGCCTCGGTGTCACTGTTGAGCAACTGGGCGGTAAAGACGGTTTGCAGGTCTTCTTTCAGCGCCAAATCCAATGCGAAATCCAAGGGGTCTTGGTGCGATGCTTGCGCCAATTCAGCGACGTTTTTTTGCTCGAAGGATTGGTTCTCAGCCAAGGCAGTTTGCACCACATGCACCTTGTCCCATTCGTTGTTGAACAAGCGGAAGGTGGCACTTTGTGCCAACTCGTTTTTCACTGCTTGACGAAATGAGGCATCAGCCAAGATAACTTTCAGGGCCTCGTGCGACAGGCCCATGGCAGGTCGCCAACTCACCAAGCCCTCGACAGGGTAAGCCGAGGCAAAGGTGAAGTCCATGGTCAAGGGGCAGCATGACACTTGCCCAATCATGTCTATGCCTTGTGCATTGGCTTGGGCAATTGCGTCCATGTCGTTGAAGACCGCTTGAGGGTTGGTGCTGTTGTGCAGCAATGCTGCCACCATCACGGGGCGGCCACTGGTTTTCGACAGCGACTGCAAGAACGACATGGACATTTGTCCGCCTTTGGTGACCATGTAGACGCCACGCCCATGGCTGGCCATGGCGAGGGTAAGTTGCATCATTTCTTCATCACTGGCCAAACGCGAGGGCATGGGAAAACCGCCCTCGCCGTTGTGCGCGGGGCTGGTGCTGGTGGCAAAACCCACGGCGCCAGCGGCCATGGCTTCTTTGACGATATTGGCCATGGCATCAATTTCTTCGGGCGTGGCCTCACGCTTATTCGCTTGCTCACCCATCACCCACGTGCGAACCGAGGAATGGCCAACGTAGGCCGCGATATTGATGGCGCAACCCTTTTGCTTGAGCATGGCCATGTACTCAGGAAAAGTTTCAAAGCGCCAATCAATGCCATCGCGCAGCACATCCAGCGACATGCCCTCGACCTGCGTGAGGTTGCGCATGGTGAGTTCACGGTCTTGCGGCCTACAAGGCGCAATGGTGAAACCGCAATTGCCAATCACGGCGGTGGTCACGCCCATGGCGGGTGAAGGACGCACATACGAGTCCCAGGTGATTTGGGCATCGAAATGGGTATGCGAGTCGATGATGCCAGGCATCAAAGCCAAGCCCTTGGCATCGATGGTTTGCTTGGCTTGGGCCTCTAGCTTGCCTTCCAACGCCACGATACGACCTTGGTGTACCGCCACATCTTTGATTTGAGGCTCTGACAAGCTTCCATCAAACACCAAGGCCTGACGGATAAGCAAGTCAACTGGATGGGATAGATTCATGGGAGTCATTCAATTCTTGCAGTAAAAAAATATTTTGAACTCAAACATTATGTAAGGAATGCCAGGGCTGAGCCGGCAGTCCCAAAAGGCTTAGCGCTCTATCGTCAGAGATACGCCCATGCCGCCGCCAATACACAGCGCGGCCAAGCCTTTTTTGGCACCGCTGCGTTGCATTTCGTGCAACAGCGTCACCAAAATCCGGCAACCTGATGCGCCTATAGGGTGACCAATGGCAATCGCGCCACCATTCACATTCACCCGCTTGGGGTCAATGTCCAAAGCTTGATTAACCGCACAAGCTTGCGCTGCAAACGCTTCGTTGAGCTCAAACAGATCCACGTCCGAGGCCTTCCAACCGGCACGCTCCAGCGCTTTGCGCGAAGCTGGCACAGGCCCCATGCCCATGGTGGCGGGGTCCAAGCCCGTGGTGGCAAAAGAGGCAATGCGACCCAAAGGCGTCAAACCCAAAGACTGCGCTTTGGCAGCGGTCATCACCATCACAGCGGCCGCACCGTCGTTGAGGCCCGAGGCATTGCCCGCTGTCACCGTACCCGCCTTGTCAAACGCGGGTCGCAAGCCTGCCAAAGCGTCGGCATTGGTTTTCAGGTTGATGAACTCATCGGTGGCGAACACCACCGGATCGCCTTTTTTCTGGGGTAACAGCACAGGGGTGATTTCGTCTTTGAACTTGCCAGCCGCTTGCGCAGCGGCGGCTTTTTGCTGGCTGGCCAGCGCCAGCGCATCTTGCATATCGCGGCTGATGTTGTTTTGCTTGGCCACGTTTTCTGCAGTGATGCCCATGTGGTACTGGTTGTACACATCCCACAGACCGTCGACGATCATGCTGTCGATCAACTTCCAGTCGCCCATGCGTTGGCCGTCCCGCGAGTTGGCCAACACATGGGGTGCAGCGCTCATGTTTTCTTGGCCACCCGCGATGACGATCTCGCTGTCGCCCCAAGCCACTGCTTGGGCTGCCAGCATCACGGCTTTGAGGCCCGAGCCGCATACCGCGTTGATGGTGAGACCTGGCACCTCTTTGGGAATGCCGCCCTTCATCAGCGCTTGGCGAGCGGGGTTTTGCCCTGCGCCAGCGGCGAGCACCTGACCCATGATGACCTCGCCCACCAAAGCGGGATCCATACCAGAGCGGGCCACCACATCTTTGATGACCAAGCCGCCGAGTTCGGTGGCGCTGAGTTTGGCCAAGCTGCCGCCAAATTTGCCCACGGCGGTACGGGCGGCTGAAACGATCACGACGTCTTGCATGGTTGGTCTCCTGAATATTGGCGCAGAGTGTGAACCCAAAAACTTACACCAAAGCCACAAAAGCCAAGGAAATGAACTTGTGTCATACAATTTAGTCAGGATGTATGACAAGGAGACCTCATGCTGTCAGTTCGACTCCCCGAAGCCATGGAGCGAGATTTAACGCAATATTGCGCGGTCCGCAAACTCACCAAATCGCAAGTCGTGCAAGAAGCCCTGGCCGAGTACTTGGTCGCGGCGCAATCGCCGACAGATGACAAGCCAGCGCCGGAACCGGACCTGTCGTTTTTGGCGCCTGATGATCCTATCCGTCAGTTCATTGGCATTGCCAAAGGTGGCATGAGCACGGATGAGCTCATGCGAATGACGCGTGGCGATGATTGGAATCAGCCATGATTTTGGTGGACACCAATGTGTTGGTCGATGTCATCCACAACGACCCCATTTGGCTGGACTGGTCGCTCAGGGCATTGAGCAAGGCCCAAAATCAAACCGTAGTGACCAATTTCGTGGTCTATGCCGAGCTACACACCCACAACACCGCTGGCCCACACATTGATGTATTTTTAGATCAGTTGAAGGTACAGGTTCTGGATTTATCCAAGCCAGCCGCGCAACTGGCAGCCCATGCGTTTCGGGCTTACCGCCAACGCGGGGGCACCAAAACCGGCGTGTTGCCCGACTTCTTCATTGGCGCCCATGCCCAAGCCGATGGCTACCCACTGCTGACCCGAGATGCGGGGCGCTACAAAACGTATTTCCCCAAAATCAAACTAATTTGTCCCTGATCAAAGCCCGATAAGCTTTCAATCCACCCGACAAAAGACCGAGGATTTACAGAGACTTTGTCGAGTAGTACCAGTCCACCATGTCATAGCCCTCTGTCAAACGCTTTTCAAGAGCTGCTGCAGTTTTAGGTGGTGGAACGATCACAGGACAACCCAGAGTCCAGTTCTCTGGAGTCGCCACACCGTTTGCATCTGATGTTTGCATAGCGACAAGCAAGCGCACAAACTCATCAATACTTCGACCGTTACTCATAGGGTAATAGACCATGGCACGCAAAATTCCTTTAGGGTCAATGAAAAAGGTCGCACGAACTGCCTGTGTATCTGCGGCACCTGGATGAATCATGCCGTAAGAGCGTGCTACATCCATCTTGATATCTTCAATGATTGGAAAAGGAATCACCACACCAAATTTCTCCTTGATACTTTGTGTCCAAGCCAGGTGGGAATACAAACTGTCAATCGATAAACCCAGCAATTCACAATTCATTTCAGTGAACTTGGGAGCTGCCTTGGCAAAGCCGATGAACTCAGTTGTACACACTGGCGTGAAATCAGCTGGATGCGAGAACAAGATAAGCCACTTTCCCTTGTAATCTTCCAGCGTACGATCTCCAAATGTCGTCTTGACATTGAACGCTGGGGCCGCCTCATTGAGGCGGGGGAAACTGAACGTTTGTATATTTTCCATAACTATCTCCCTGGTTGAAATAAATTTATTTAGTACAAATGTGGCGACCATCTGTATTGATCAAATGGTTGGCCATCTCAGAAAATTTCACGATCAAAGAATTGCGAAATTTCACATCAGCCACTTGCTCAGTCAGCGCCTGAGTCATACAAAGCATCCACTCATCCCTCAGAAGCGGGCTGATGGCATAAGACGCATGACGCATTCGCAAGCGTGGATGCGCTTTTTTTGCAATGTAGAGTCCAGGGCCACCAAACCAACCAGATAAGAATTCAAAGAGAGTGGACTCAATCTCAGTAAGATTTTCGGAATGTAAATTCCGAACTGCATAGGCCTCGGGCAATTCATCCATCAACTCGTAGAAACGATGAACCAGTTTGCGAATGCCCATCTCACCGCCAAGCTCGTCATAGGAATTAATCATGATCGGCTTAAAGCTTGTAATGATTCAATTTGATGGTTTAAGTCCGCGATCTGCTCTAAATATTGCACACAAATGACCACAGAAAAAAGATCCAAGTCGTAGTCTCTGCGCTGCTTGCACGCACTCTGCAAAATTGACATTTTTTTGAGAAAAATAATACATTCTTCGTCTTGTGTGTCAACAGATTCGATTGCAACGTAATCAATTAAATCTTGTGTCTCTCCATGGCTCAATTCACATAACTTCGCAACCTCAGAAAATGTAAATCGTTCCACTGATTGAAAAGCAAGCGTTTCAGTGATTGAAAGTGTCATGTTTAATTCTTTGAAAAAGTTTGTACCCAACACCTATGACCGCTTCATAGTCCTTGAATTTCATCTGTAGCAATTTGCTAATGACACTTACAGACCCTTCCTCTCAAACCATCGGAATAACCAAACGAATAAAACGGCTAACACTGATGCCACGATCCAATGATTGACTCCCAAGGTTTCGGGTAAGCCCAACTTTCCGAAGTCGGCCCAAGACAGAACAGTGGTTTTCAAAAAAGGATACATCTCTGCATAAAGTCCTGCGCCTACAAGCATGCCGAATGCACCAAAGATTGCGTGCCAGCGACCTTCGCCAATGGCACCAACCGATGTGCCTGGACAAAAACCCATCACGACCCATCCGATACCAAACAACGCGCCACCTAACAACACGCCGCCCACATTCATCGATTTATGACTCAGCGTGATGAGTTCAAGATCATGCAAAGCCATGATGCCGAACATGCCAACGATGATGGCTGAAAGCATGAATTTAAAGATCGTCATGTCCTTAAATAACAATGCGCCGACCTGCTTTTCGTAGCGCACCACCCGTGCCTTTTGCATCAGAAATCCAAAAATGACACCAGTGCATAAACCCAATATTTGTTCTGTAGACATGATCAGTTCTTTCTATACATTAAGTTAGCAACGATTGCGCCAAACCCAAAAAACAAGGCTAACGCCACGAATGAGCTAACAGATAACTGCATCATTCCACTCAAACCATGCCCGCTTGAACAACCATCTGCTAGTCTGGCGCCCATCATGGCGATGATGCCGCCGATAAAGGATGCAAGCGCTCGGATCAGTATCGACGGACCGAATTGGTTTTTCCAAATCTCTGGAACACTTTCGAACTTAAAACTCTTGTCGGTTGTAGATGATAGAAATGAACCAATGAAAATGCCAATGAGCAGTAGAAATTGCCAATCAAGCTTTACTTTTTCTTTTAAGAAATAAACACTTTCTGCAACATGCACAGGGTCTACAGCTTCGACGGCAAACCCTGCAGCACGAACAAATGTGGTTGAAGCACCTATGTAGGTTGATTTGTCCATATAGACTGTCGTCAAGTAAACAGAGGCTATTGCCAAAAAACCCACCAAGGCTCCAGCAAGATATGGGCTCCATCCATCAGCACTTGTTTGTATGCCTTCGATCTTGCAAGTGTTGATGCCAACCAAAGCGTAAAGCGGGCAAAAGTTGAATACGCCAGTTGCCAAGGGGACAACTCCTATCCAACCCTATGGTCCCACCACATCGGTGAGGACAAGAGCGATCAAGATGA
>JBILIR010000030.1:0-9449 GCA_044368955.1 Limnohabitans sp. | reverse complement strand
GCGAAATGCAAAACTGCGGGATTTGGCTTCTCGCAATGCTGAGTTGCTTGAAACCCATGGCGCTTTACGCGCAGCACAAGCACACCGTGACGATTTCATCGCGGCCGTTGGCCATGAGTTACGCACACCCATGAACGCTATTTTGGGATTGAACAGTGTCTTGGTGTCAGAGCTCTCTGGGCAAACTGATCAAGCTTCTATTGCTGTTCATATTCGACATGCCACTGAGCACCTTTTGCGTGTTGTCAATGACATCTTGGACATATCGCAGCTTGAGGCTGGCCGTTTGGTTATGCAGACCGCCGCGTTTGCGCTTCGCACATCGTTGCATTCTTGTCTGGCGGGTTTTGATTCACGCGCTCAGGAAAAGGGCTTGTCTTTACATTTAAGCATTGACCCTGCTATCCCTGAGTTTGTTGCGGGGGACAGATTGCGTTTTGAGCAAGTCTTGAACCATTTGCTTGACAACGCGGTCAAATTTACCCCGCAAGGCGGTGTTTTTTTGCGCTGCTTGTCTTTGGGTGACAGGGTACGTATCGAGGTTCAGGACACAGGGATGGGCATTGATCCCTCTATCAACCAAGCCATCTTCAACCGTTTTGCCTTGGCCAGTGAGGGTGTGCAGCGCATGTACGGTGGGGCTGGTTTGGGTTTGTCCATCAGCGATCGCTTGATCAGTTTGCTAGGTGGTCGCATGGGTTTGATCAGCCCTGAGCAAGGAGGCGCCTTGTTTTGGTTTGATCTGCCTTTATGCGTTGCACAGCCCCCAAAGCCTGAGCCGGGCAGTTCCTTGGTGAGCGCCCGTGAGCCCCGCTCTGTTTTGGTGGTTGACGACACCCCTGTTAATTTGCTGGTGGTTG
The DNA here is from genome assembly GCA_044368955.1 of Limnohabitans sp. Taxonomy (GTDB): domain Bacteria; phylum Pseudomonadota; class Gammaproteobacteria; order Burkholderiales; family Burkholderiaceae_C; genus Limnohabitans. The sequence continues at coordinate 8,589 of JBILIR010000030.1, read as the reverse complement.
AAATTCTCTTGAAGAAGTTCTGGCCAGATTGTGTGATTCATAAAGCGGAGAGTGGTGCCAATGCTTTGCAAGCCTGTCAGAAAAATGCTTACACCCTGGTCTTGATGGATGTGGTGATGCCTGTCATGGATGGGATAGAGACGACCACCCGACTGCTGGGCTCCTTTGTTCCTTCTTTGGCCAAGAAGCCTTTTGTGGTTGGTTTGACCGCGCACAGTTTCTCTGGCGAAATGCAAGCGTGTTTGGATGCGGGCATGGATGCGGTTTTATCCAAGCCCGTTGATCCTGCTGCGTTTTCTTCGACTTTGCAAAAATATTTGGGTTTGCCCTTGAATGAGCACTGATTTTTATTTTCAACAACTCAGGCAAGCCTTTCCGGCCTTGGCCCATTTGCCGCGAGACCGCGTGTTCGGTTTGTTGGTCTTATGCTCGGGCTTGGTAGCCTCTTTGTTTATTTCATTGGCAACGCCTGTTTCTACAGTGCAAACCATTTCTTTTGTTCTGTTTTTCTTTTGGTTATTGCTTTTATGGTTTTTTTGGCGGGGCTTGACATTGTCAATGACTTGTCAATCGGCCTCGGCTTTGGCAGCTCTTCAGTTGTTTGTTATCGCATGGTTTTCTGGCGGTGTCTACGCCAGTTGCTTGATGTGGTTTGCTGTATTGATTGTGGCAAATTATTTCATCGTTGGTCGAATGGCAGCATTTTTTTGGCTACTCATTGATGTTTTGGTTCATTGTGTCTTGGCTTATGCACTTGACTGGTGGGGGTGGGGCCCTGTTGTCGGCTTAGATCATCAAAATTCCCTTGCTTCTTTGATTGACTACTCTTTCAGCTTCACCATCATTATTGCCATATTGCTTTTCTACCATTCTCAATATGAGCATGCGGTGAACGACCTCGAACGCACACAGCATGAATTGAAAAATACTGAAAAAGAGCTTTCTCAAACAATCCAGATAAGAGAGAGTTTTATTGGCTCTGTCAGTCATGCGCTTCGTACCCCCATGAATGCCATCATGGGCTTTAACAGTCTTTTGCTTTCCATGGTGCGTGACAAACCTCGCGCATTGATGGTGTTGGACCACACACGCCAATCAGCTGACCATCTTTTGACGGTGATCAATGATGTGCTGGACTACACCCAATTCAAGTCTGGCGAGCTTCGCGCCCGCATTGAGCCTGCCGATTTGTACCAAACCATTGGTTCGGCTTTTGGCCTTTTCATGCCACGGGTGGAGAGTTCTGTTTGCTACAGCTGCGATTTGCCACCCAGCCTGCCTTCTTGGGTTGAAACTGACAGCCACCGTCTGACCCAGGTTTTGGTCAATCTTTTGGGTAACGCTATCAAGTTCACCTCCGAAGGCGACGTGAAACTCACCGTGAGCGCTTTGCCCCATGACTGGTATGAGTTCAGAGTAACCGATACAGGCATTGGAATTGCGCAGGATGAACAACAGCGCTTGTTTTCCAGTTTCAGCCAAGCCAATCCCAGCATTCAAGCCCGATTTGGGGGTAGCGGACTGGGCTTGATGATCTCTCAGCGCTTGGTTCATTTGCTGGGTGGAAATTTAGATTTCAAAAGCGAATTGGGCAAGGGCTCTGAGTTTTGGTTTACCTTACGCCTGCCTGCGGTTGAACCACCCACCCCAACAAGCCCTGCTGATCCTGACGCCTTTTTAGCTGGATTGTCTGAGCCCCGATTCTTGATTGTGGATGACCACGCAGTCAATCGATTGGTTTTGCGACAAGTTTTGCTTAACCAATGGCCAGATGCGGTTGTTTGCGAAGGGGAAGATGGTTTTGCTGCGCTACGTTACCTCCAGGAACAACATTTTGATTTGGTTTTTCTTGACATGGTGATGCCAGGTCTTGGCGGTATTGAAACGGCCCAACGCTTGGCTCACCCTGATTTCAAATCAAAACCCCCTCTGATTGGTCTGACCGCCAATGTCAATCCACAAGACTTAGACGCTTTTTACAAAGCGGGTTTGTCTGGTTTGCTGTTAAAACCCTTCAATCGCGATCAATTGATTGCTTTGATACACCAGTTTCTGAGCAGCCCTGTTAAGCGGCCTTAACAAATACTTCACTTGGTGCGAGTTTTGCTTTATTTTGGTGCAAATCTGTTTCTTAGCTCTTTTTTGCACCAACTTAGAACATAAATCCCCTGGAGATATCATGGACGCACCCAAACAAGGCATAGACGCTTTGTTCATCCTGCTTGGCGCCATCATGGTTTTGGCCATGCACGCTGGTTTTGCTTTTTTAGAACTTGGCACCGTACGCAAAAAAAACCAAGTCAATGCCTTGGTGAAAATTTTGGTGGATTTCAGTATTTCCACGGTGGTTTATTTTGTGGTGGGTTATAGCGTTGCCTACGGCACCTCTTTTTTCGTCGGCGCCGATGTATTGGCTCAACGCAATGGCTATGAATTGGTAAAGTTTTTCTTTCTGCTCACCTTTGCCGCGGCCATCCCCGCGATTGTTTCTGGCGGAATTGCCGAACGCGCACGCTTTTACCCTCAATTGGTGGCAACTGCTGTTATCGTGGGGTTTATTTACCCCTTTTATGAGGGCATCGTCTGGAATCAGCATTTCGGCTTGCAAGCTTGGGTCAAAGCCCTGACGGGCGACGAGTTCCATGATTTTGCTGGTTCGGTGGTGGTGCATGCCATGGGAGGGTGGATTGCTTTGCCAGCTGTTCTATTGCTTGGTGCGCGCAGCAACCGTTACAAAAAAGATGGGGCCATTTCTGCCCACCCCCCTTCAAGCATTCCTTTTTTGGCCTTGGGCGCTTGGGTTTTGTGCGTGGGCTGGTTTGGCTTTAATGTCATGAGCGCGCAAACGGTAGACAAAATCTCCGGCTTGGTTGCTGTCAACAGTCTCATGTCCATGGTGGGTGGCACTTTGGCGGCTTTGTGGCTTGGCAAAAATGACCCGGGGTTTGTTCACAATGGACCCTTGGCTGGTTTGGTGGCTGTATGCGCAGGATCTGACTTAATGCATCCGCTTGGTGCATTGCTGGTGGGTGCTGTCGCAGGTGCTTTGTTTGTCATCATGTTCACATGGACCCAAAACCGCTGGAAGATTGATGATGTGCTGGGTGTTTGGCCTTTGCACGGTCTATGCGGCACATGGGGCGGTATTGCAGCTGGCATTTTTGGCCTACCAGCCCTAGGCGGCTTAGGGGGCGTGAATGTGTGGGCTCAGCTTATCGGGACCTTGGCAGGTGTGGGTTGGGCCGTTCTGAGTTCTTTCTTTTTGTACGGTCTATTGAAATGGACCATGGGCTTGCGCTTGAGCCAAGAAGAGGAATTTGAGGGTGCCGATTTGAGCATTCACAAAATCAACTCCAGCCCTGACCGAGAGGTCAGTTGGTAGTTTTTGTGGTTTTTTGACCTTTAAAGTAGCAAATTGAGGATAAACACTTGGTTTTATTCAGCAAATCTGTCTCATAATGGTCCGGACTGTGTGATGCGCTTGGGTGTGCGCACGGCTTGTGGTGATAGGTTAGTTTCGCTTCTTGACTTTCGTGGACAGGTGCAATCGGGACTCCGTCGCTTTTTTATTTGTTTTTATGGAGTCCCTGAATGGGCAACAAACTGTACGTCGGCAATCTGCCATATTCCGTGCGCGATGGCGACTTGGAACAATCTTTTGGTCAATTTGGCACTGTCACCAGCGCCAAGGTCATGATGGAACGCGACACCGGTCGCTCCAAAGGCTTTGGCTTTGTTGAAATGGGCAGCGATGCCGAAGCCCAAGCGGCTATCAACGGTATGAATGGCCAACCTCTTGGTGGTCGAAGCTTGGTGGTCAATGAAGCACGACCCATGGAACCACGTCCTCCGCGCAGTGGCGGCGGTGGTTACGGTGGTGGCGGTGGCGGTGGCGGTTATGGTGGCGGCGGTCGTGAAGGCGGCGGCGGCGGTGGTTACGGTGGTGGCGGTGGCGGTGGCGGTTATGGTGGCGGCGGTCGTGAAGGCGGCGGCGGCGGCGGTTACGGTGGCGGTGGTCGCCGTGAAGGCGGCGGCGGTTACGGTGGCGGTGGTCGTCGTGAAGGCTCTGCTGGTGGAAACGACGGCAACTTCCGCAGTCCTTATGGCGGCGGCGGTGCCCGCAACAGCAGCGGCTCTTCTGGTCGCAATGAATATTGATCGCAGACGCTAAACCGTTTTGCTAAATCTCAGGGCTTGGATATTTCCAAGCCCTTTTTTATTGACGCTTGCTAGGCACCAGCAAAACCTTGACCTGGCCTTGCAATAAAAACCGCTGGTTAAGGTTGTCAGCCTTCAAGCTATTGGCTTGAAAGCGGTTTTCACCTCGCTCAATTTTGACCGGTGCATAAGTGACCAAGCTGTCGGTATTGGCAAATATATGAATGAACTCGCTTCGCAGCGTCATGGCCGGCTCTTGGGTTCCCACGCCTTGCTTGTGCACCACAGCTTGACCCATCAGCTGAATTTCGGAGCCGTCTTCATTGGACAAAGAGCGCTGTGCAACGGCTGTGGTCAAACGACCCGAACGGGAAACAGAATGCACCACCGGTTTCTCAATCAAATTGGTTAAGGTGTCGGGAAAATGAACCGAAGAAACGCCCTGCAAAAAAGACTTCATTTCGCCCAGCAATGAATACGTCTTCAGTGTGAAGTCTTGGGCAAAGTAATCTGGCTCATGCGAGGTTTTACCCGAGATGGGCACCGAGAGCGCCTTTGGCGCATTGCGCACAAGCCAGACACTGCCCCACAAAAGGATGGCCAATAAGATCAGGGGCAAAAATGCCAGCAGTGTTTCTAAGCGGCGGCGCCAGCCCGACGTCGGCACAGGCGAGGGAAGGCGAGGCAGGCTGTTCATTTCAGCGCTTCTTGCAAAGCAGACTCATAAGCACCACAGGCATGCAATAAAAGGTCGCACACATCACGCACCGCGCCGCGGCCGCCACCTCGACGAGCGACCCAATCGACGCGAGACAAAATCTCTGCATGGGCTTGGGGAGGTGCAGCCGAAAGACCTGCGGGCATCAACATGGCCAAGTCCGGCCAATCGTCTCCCATGGCTGCTACTTGCGACCATTGCAGCTCCAGCCTTGACAACAGTTCTTGAGCCGCGGCTTTCTTGTCATGCACACCTGCAAAGACATGGTTGATGCCCAAGTCTGCCAAGCGCTTCCTGAGTGCCAAACTGTCTCGCCCTGAGATGATGGCCACACTGATGCCATGCGCTTGTAAGAGTTTCAAGCCATGGCCATCAAGGGTGTTGAAAGTTTTGGTTTGCTCGCCTTGGTCGCTGTAATGCAAACCGCCTTCGGTCAAAACGCCATCCACATCCAGCAACAGCAACTTGATGCTTCGCGCTTTTTGCAAAACCTCCGGTGTGGGTTGTAGGGACTGCGACATCAGATCACCTTGGCACGCATCAAGTCGTTGCTGTTGAGGGCGCCACACAATCGATGGTCTTTGCCCACCACCAATAAACAGGTAATGCGCAAATTCTCCATCATTTGTGCGGCTTCAGCTGCCAAAGCGTCTTGGTGAATGGTGGTAGGTTGCGGTCTCATCACATCTTTGGCCTTCAGGGGCAGCACATCGACACCCTTTTCAATCAAGCGACGCAAATCACCATCCGTAAATATGCCCAAAATCTGTTCCGCTTCATCCACCACAGCAGACACCCCTAAACCCTTTTGGCTCATCTCGCGCATCAAGCCGGAAAAGTCTGTTTGCGGCAAGACTTTGGGAACATCGTTGCCGCTTCGCATCACATCCGCCACATGGGTGAGAAGCCTTCTGCCCAAACTGCCACCTGGGTGAGACAAAGCGAAATCGCTGGACTTGAATCCGCGGGCATCGAGCACTGCAACTGCCAAAGCATCGCCCAACGCCAACTGGGCCGTGGTACTCGCCGTTGGCGCCAAGTTCATGGGACAGGCTTCTTTTTCCACCGCACTGTCGAGAACAATCAAGGCATGTTTTGCCAAAGTGGATTGAGCGTTCCCTGTCATCGCAATCAGCACAATGCCTTGGCGCTTGATGATGGGCAATATGGCTGATAACTCTTGGCTCTCGCCACTGTTGGACAAGGCTAACACCACATCTTCTTTGGTAACCATGCCTAAGTCGCCATGACTGGCTTCTGCGGGATGCACAAAAAAGGCTGGCGTACCTGTGGAGGCCAATGTTGCCGCGATTTTTCTGCCTATATGCCCACTTTTGCCCATGCCCATCACAACCACACGACCTTTAACCGCCAAGATAGCGTTTACAGCGGCAATAAAGTCTGAGCCCAGCCTAGAGCGCAAAGCCAACAACGCGTGGGCTTCTGTCGTTAGCACTTGCGCTGCCAGGTCCAGCATTTTTTGGGTTGGTGGGCTAGGGGCTTGGTTCATGGTGTTTATTATGCGGCGGCTTATTTGCCTATACAAAACCGAGAGAAAATTTCGCCCAGCAAATCATCTGCACTCATCTCTCCTGTCAGAGACGAGAGTTGAAGCTGTGCACAACGCAACTCCTCTGCCAGCAAGTCCAGTGCGGGCGTCGCTGTTTGCAAGACACCCAGTGCTTGTCCTATGTGTTTTTGAACTTGTTCTAAGGCGCGGACATGCCTTTCGCGAGCAGAAAACACCCCCTCTTGGTGCTCTGCCTGCCACCCCACACTTTGCAATACATGGGTGCGAAGTTCTTGCAAACCTTGCCCTGTTTTGGCCGATATACGTATTGCTGTTTGCTCAGTGGTAGGTTGAGTGTGTGTGGTGAGCAAATCAATTTTGTTGAACACATGCAGCAAAGGGCTGTGGCTGTGTTTTTGCGCCACGATTTCGTTAGCCAATGCTGTTTGAGGGTCTTTGTAATCTGCGTCGTGTGACCGACTCAAATCGTGCAACAGTACCACCACATCGGCATCTGCCACTTGAGCCCACGCCCGTTCTATGCCTATTTTTTCTACCTCGTCAACGAGTTGTGTGTCGCGCAATCCCGCCGTATCCACCACATACACTGGCACACCTTCAATCGAAATAATCTGTATCAGTACATCACGCGTTGTACCCGCCACAGGGGTGACAATCGCTGTGTCTTGCCCGGTCAATGCGTTAAGCAAGGAGCTTTTACCTGCATTGGGTTGACCCGCAATCACCAGCTTCATGCCGTCGCGCAACAAAGCGCCTTGGCGTGTTTGGCTGCACAACAAGTGGGTCTGTTGCTCCATGGCGAGCAGCTGTCCTGCGACATCGGCTTGTGTCACAAAGTCGATGTCCTCTTCCGGAAAATCTAGACTTGCTTCTACCAACATGCGCACCCTTAACAGCTGTTCTTGAAGCTTTCCAACTTGCATTGAAAAAGCACCGACCAGTGAGCGCCCAGCACCTCGAACTGCTGCTTGGGTTTGGGCATCAATCAGATCGGACACCGCCTCGGCCTGAGCTAAGTCCATTTTTTGATTGAAGTAGGCGCGTTGTGTAAATTCGCCTGGCTGAGCAAGTCGCAAGCCAGGCAATGGTAGGTTTGACTGTTGGGCAAACTCCAAACAGCGCTCAACCAACATAGACAAAACAACAGGCCCGCCGTGGCCCTGCAATTCCAAAACATCCTCGCCGGTATAGCTGTGCGGCGCAGGAAAAAACAAGGCCAATACTTGGTCTATGGCTTGCCCATGGGCATCTCGCAGGTTGACCAAGTGAGCGCGTCTAGGCGCCAGCGCTTGTTGACACAGCGCATTTGCAAAGGCTTGCAAGTTTTTTCCGCTGATGCGCACCATGCCGACTGCGCCTTTGCCTGCTGGCGTCGCCACAGCGATGATGGGGGCATCGCGTTCGCTAAGCATGCTCTACGACAAGATGGTCCGCTTGTGTGCACTCATTTTAAATTGAGAACGCCAAGTTGCTTGTTAATCATCCACTGCTGGGCAATGGACAAAATATTGTTGGTCAACCAATACAGCACCAATCCCGAAGGGAAAAAGAAAAACATGACGCTAAAGGCCAACGGCATGATCCACATCAGTTTGGCTTGAATGGGGTCAGGCGGCGTGGGGTTGAGCCAAGTTTGTATCAGTGATGTAACGGTCATCAAAATGGGTAATAAGCCAATGGGTACACCAAACCAAACGCCAAATGCTGTGTCCGGTGCGGCCAAGTCGTGCACCCATCCCACCCATGGGGCATTGCGCATTTCTACTGAAGACAATAAAACCCAATACAGCGCAATGAAGAACGGGATTTGAACCGCAATGGGTAAACAACCACCCAAGGGGTTGACTTTTTCTTCGCGGTAAATCTTCATCATCTCCATCTGCATCTGCTGAGGGTTGTCTTTTAAACGCTCTCGCATTTCCATGATTTTGGGATTGATGGCTTTCATTTTTCCCATGCTTTTGTAAGCATGAGAATTCAGCCAAAAAAAGGCGATCTTTAAGATCACGACCAAGGCCACGATGGACCAACCCCAGTTACCAATAAAGCCATGCAGTTTGTCGAGCAACCAATACAGGGGCTTGGCCAGTATGGTGAGCCAGCCGTAGTCTTTCACCAACTCCAACCCTGCATACAGGCCCTCCAAAACCTTTTCTTCTTGGGGGCCGACGAATAAGCGTGT
>JBILIR010000029.1:0-9453 GCA_044368955.1 Limnohabitans sp. | reverse complement strand
TTGGCCGCTCAACTCATCGCCTTGCGATGAGGCCAGCTTGCCTTTGAGGGCAGCGAGTTCTTTCTCCAAACCCTTCACTTGGTCCAGCACTTGGTGGATGCGTTGGTTGAGCTCGGCTGTGGGTGTGCGCAAGCTGCCCGCCGCCTCTTGCACGGTGCGCTCCAAGCTTTGCACATAGGCCAAAGCATTGGCGCCAGTGACCGCTTCGATGCGGCGCACCCCAGCGGCCACGCCGCTCTCGGACACCACTTTGAACAGGCCAATGTCGCCGGTGCGCTGCACATGGGTGCCGCCGCAGAGTTCGCGGCTGGAGCCAATGTCGAGCACCCGCACGGTTTCGCCGTACTTCTCGCCAAACAGCATCATGGCACCGGTTTTTTGCGCCGACTCGATGTCCATCACCCGTGCTTGGGTGCTGGCGTTGGCCAAAATTTCATGGTTCACCCGCGCTTCGATGTCGGCAATTTGCGCATCCGTCACCGGGGCGTTGTGGGCAAAGTCAAAACGGGTGCGCTCGTCGTTCACCAGCGAGCCTTTTTGCTGCACATGCTCGCCCAGCACCTCGCGCAAGGCCTTGTGCATCAAATGGGTGGCGCTGTGGTTGCGCACGGTGGCGGCGCGAACGCCAGAGCCTACCGAGGCTTGCAGGCTGTCGCCCACATTCAGCGTGCCTTGGGTGAGCGTGCCGTGGTGGCCAAACACATCGGCCTTGATCTTCAAGGTGTCTTCCACCGCAAAGCGTGCCGATCCGCTGACCAGCTCGCCCTCATCCCCCACTTGGCCGCCGCTCTCGGCGTAAAAAGGGGTGGTGTCCAACACCACCACACCGCTTTGGCCGTGGTTCAAAGCCGCGACCGACACGCCATCGTGGTAGAGCGCCAAAATTTTGGCCGACGCTTGCAAGCTCTCGTAGCCGACAAACGTGGTGGGGGCGCCGCTGTAGTCCAGCGCCTTGTCCATCTTGAACTTGCCTGCTGCACGGGCTTGGTTTTTTTGGCGGTCCATGGCGGCGTGAAAACCTGCTTCATCGACTTGCAAAGCACGTTCGCGGCAGACGTCGTTGGTCAGGTCCAGCGGAAAGCCGTAGGTGTCGTGGAGCTTGAAAGCCACTTCGCCCGGCAAGACCTTCACACCATTTGCCAAGGCCTCGTCCAAGATGTGCATGCCGATTTCAAGCGTCTCGTAAAAACGCTCTTCCTCGGTTTTCAAAATCGCGGTGATGCGATCGGCTTGCGCCGCCAAGCTGGGGTAGGCCGCGCCCATGAGGGCGACCAAATCGGGCACCAGCTTGTGGAAGAACGGTGTTTTTTGGCCCAGCTTGTAGCCGTGGCGGATGGCGCGGCGGATGATGCGCCGCTGCACATAGCCGCGCCCCTCGTTGGAGGGCACCACGCCGTCGCTGACCAAAAACGCAGTCGCCCGCAAATGGTCGGCAATCACCCGCAGCGAAGGCGTCGCCAAATCAGCACAGCCGGTTTCACGCGCTGCGGCTTTGATCAAGGTGGCGAACAGGTCGATTTCGTAGTTGCTGTGCACATGCTGGAGGATGGCCGCCAAGCGCTCGAGGCCCATGCCGGTGTCCACGCAGGGTGCGGGCAGCGGCGTGACCGAACCGTCTTCGTGCATTTCAAACTGCATGAACACGTTGTTCCAAATTTCGATGAAGCGGTCGCCGTCTTCCTCGGGGCTGCCGGGCGGGCCGCCCGGTATGTGGTCGCCGTGGTCATAAAAAATCTCGCTGCACGGGCCGCAAGGGCCGGTGTCGGCCATCATCCAAAAGTTGTCGCTCTTGTAGCGCCCACCCTTGTTGTCGCCGATGCGGATGACCCGCTCGGGGGGCAAGCCAATCTCTTTGGTCCAAATGTCGTAGGCCTCGTCGTCCTCTTGGTAGACGGTGGCGAGCAGCCGCTCTTTGGGCAGCTTGTAAACCTCAGTCAGCAACTCCCACGCCCATTTCAACGATTCACGCTTGAAGTAGTCGCCAAACGACCAGTTGCCGAGCATTTCGAAGAAGGTGTGGTGCCGCGCGGTGTAGCCCACGTTTTCCAAGTCGTTGTGTTTGCCGCCCGCTCGCAAGCAGGCTTGTACCGAGGCAGCGCGGACATAGGAGCGCTTGTCGGAGCCCAAAAACACGTCTTTGAACTGCACCATGCCCGAGTTGGTGAACATGAGCGTCGGGTCATTGCCCGGCACCAAGGGGCTGGACGCCACCACGGTGTGGCCTTTGGTGGCGAAAAAATCGAGGAAACTTTGCCGAATGTCGGCGACAGAAACAGGGGCTGAAGTCATAAGGAATTTTATGCCATGATTCGCATTGAACTTTCAACGACAACAGCTCTGCCATGGACATGCAAACCTCTCCCCTCGCCTTGCTCAAAGACCCCAGCCTGCTCAAAACCGATGCACTGATCAACGGTGATTGGGTCAAAGGCTCGCAGCGCTTTGATGTGCTCGACCCCAGCAACGGGCGTAAATTGGCCGATGTGGCCAACCTTGGCGCTGATGACGCCACCCGCGCCATTGCCGCAGCTGACGCCGCATGGCCCGCATGGCGCAACAAAACCGCCAAAGAGCGCAGCATCATTTTGCGCAAATGGTTTGATTTGCTGATGGCCCATGCCGACGACTTGGCCCGTATCCTCACCGCTGAACAAGGCAAGCCCTATGCAGAAGCCAAAGGCGAAGTGGCCTATGGCGCCAGTTTTGTCGAGTGGTACGCCGAAGAAGCCAAGCGGGTGAACGGCGAAACCCTGCCGCAGTTTGACAACAACCGCCGCCTCATGGTGTTGCAGCAGCCCATTGGTGTGTGCGCCGCCATCACGCCGTGGAATTTCCCCTTGGCCATGATCACCCGCAAAGTCGCACCTGCGCTGGCAGCGGGCTGCCCCGTCATCATCAAACCCGCCGAACTCACGCCGCTGACCGCCTTGGCCGCCACCGAGTTGGCAGTACGCGCAGGACTGCCTGCGGGTGTACTCAATGTGCTGACCGCCGACAGCGCCAACAGCATCGCTATTGGCAAAGTGTTTTGCGCCAGCGACACAGTGCGCCACATCAGCTTCACCGGCTCCACAGAAGTCGGGCGCATCCTGATGGCGCAATCGGCACCCACGGTGAAAAAACTTGCTCTGGAGTTGGGCGGCAACGCACCCTTCATCGTGTTTGACGATGCGGATATTGACTCGGCAGTCGAAGGCGCCATGATCAGCAAATTTCGCAATGCCGGACAAACCTGCGTGTGCGCCAACCGCATTTATGTGCAAGAAGGCGTGTACGAGGCATTTGTGCAAAAGTTTGCAGCCAAAGTCGCCACACTGAAGGTGGGCAATGGCTTTGCCGATGGGGTGACGCAAGGCCCCTTGATCGAGGACGCGGCGGTAGAAAAAGTAGAGCGCCATGTGGCTGACGCTGTGAAGCAAGGTGGGCGTGTACTGGCCGGTGGAAAAAAAATACAAGGTCAGTTTTTCGAGCCTACCGTTATCGCCGACGCAAAGGCCAGCATGTTGTGCGCCAAAGAGGAAACCTTTGGCCCGTTTGCGCCGGTGTTTCGTTTCTCCACAGAGCAAGAAGCGATTGATGCGGCCAACAACACCGAATTTGGTTTAGCCAGTTACTTTTACAGCCGCGACGTGGGCCGCATTTACCGCGTGGCCGAAGCCTTGGAGTACGGCATGGTGGGCATCAATGTGGGCGTTATCGCCACTGAGCATGTGCCCTTTGGCGGCATGAAGCAGTCGGGTTTAGGTCGCGAGGGCTCAAGCCATGGCATGACCGAGTACCTTGAAATGAAATACCTTTGTATTGGTGATATATTATGAAAATGATAAATAATGATATTTTTATAACAAAATAATGAATTTTGAAAATTTTCTTTAAATTTAGTAGTTATTTAAATAAATAAAAACCTTTTTCAATAACTGTTATTATTTTTTGTGTATGTACAACCACATTTATATTCGCTTTTTAACCCTGCTTCACACCATTGAGGGCAAGGGAGAACTTCCCGTTTTGGACCTTGATGCGAAAAAATTGCTCGAAACGATTGCTGTTCGCCATTCACAAGGCAAACCACTGACCGTAACTGAAGCGATGGCGATGTCGCATATCGCCTCGCCTGCCACGATTCATCGCAAATTAGATGTACTGCGAGAAATAGGCATGATCGATACCCAATTTGAAGGCACCAACCGGCGCACCAAATTTTTAGCGCCTACATCTGCTGCCGTTCAGTACTTTCAAGCCCATAGCAAGGTTATGAACCAAGCCATGGCACAAACCCCCTGAGCTGCGGTTTTCTTTAACTAGATAAGTACAACGCCGGTCTTGCTTTGCAAGAATTCTCGGGTCACACCGTCGGCAAGTTCCACGACTTTTAAGCCCTCTGGGGTTACATCCATCACTGCGAGATCGGTGATGATGCGGTCAACCACGCCAACGCCTGTCAAAGGCAGGGTGCATTGGGGCAGGATCTTCAAATCCTCGGTGCCGTCTTTTTTCTTGGCCACATGTTCCATCAAAATGATGACGCGCTTGACGCCAGCGACCAAATCCATGGCGCCGCCCATGCCCTTGACCATCTTGCCTGGAATCATCCAGTTGGCCAGATCGCCTTTTTCGCTCACCTGCATGGCGCCCAAAATCGAGAGGTTGATCTTGCCGCCGCGGATCATGGCAAAGCTGTCGTGACTGCCAAAAATAGAAGTGCCTGCCAAGGTGGTGACAGTTTGTTTGCCAGCGTTGATGAGGTCGGCGTCCACATGGTCTTCATTGGGGAAGGGGCCAATGCCCAACATGCCGTTCTCGGACTGCAACCACACCTCGATATTGCTGGGCACATGGTTAGCCACCAGCGTGGGAATGCCGATGCCGAGATTGACATAAAAACCGTCTTCTAATTCGTGGGCAGCACGGGCTGCCATTTGGTCTTGGCTCCAGCTCATGGTCAGACCCCCGCTTTCTCTGTGATGGTTCTTTTTTCAATGCGTTTTTCGGGATGGGCGTTGAGCACAATGCGGTGCACGTAAATGCCGGGCAAATGCACATGATCGGGGTCCAGTTCTCCCACTTCGACGATTTTTTCCACTTCCACCACACAGACCTTGCCGGCCATGGCCACAGCAGGGTTGAAGTTGCGAGCGGTCAATCGAAACTGTAAATTGCCCACGCGGTCAGCGGCATAGGCTTTCACCAAGGACACATCGGGAATCAAAGAGTGCTCCATGACATAGGTTCCGCCATCGAATTCGCGCAACTCTTTGCCATCGGCCACCACCGTGCCCACACCGGTTTTGGTGAAAAAAGCGGGGATGCCAGCGCCACCAGCGCGGAGTTTTTCAGCCAAAGTGCCTTGGGGCGTGAATTCCAATTCAAGTTCACCAGCCAAATACTGGCGCACAAACTCTTTGTTTTCACCCACATAAGAGGAAATCATTTTTTTGATTTGACGGGTTTGCAGCAACAGCCCCAAACCAAAATCATCCACACCTGCGTTGTTGGAGATGGCAGTGAGGTTTTGCACCTTGCTGTCACGCAATGCAGCAATCAAGGCCTCGGGGATGCCGCACAAACCAAAACCACCTACAGCAATCAGCTGTCCATCGCGGACCAAGCCATCAAGTGCGGCCGCCGCACTGGGAAACAATTTATTCAAACCAATCTCCTTTGCTGCAATGCAGCGATTCTAGGGGGTGGGCATAATCAAAATAAATGGAGACGATATGAGCCGCTACCCTGCCCCAGAAATCAAAGACCTGCCTGAAGACATCCGCACCAAAATCTTAGAAGTTCAAGAAAAAGCCGGTTTTGTGCCGAATGTGTTTTTGACCTTGGCCCGTCGCCCTGCCGAATGGCGGGCATTTTTCGCGTACCACGACGCGCTGATGTTGCGCGAAGACAGTGGCCTCACCAAGGGTGAGCGGGAAATGATCGTCACCACCACCAGTGCCGCCAATCACTGCTTGTATTGCGTGGTGGCGCATGGCGCGATTTTGCGGATCTACGAGAAAAAACCTTTGGTGGCCGACCAAGTGGCCACCAATTACCGTAAAGCGGATATCAGCTCCCGCCAACGCGCCATGCTCGACTTTGCGATGAAGGTGTGTTTGCACAGCCAAGAAATAGATGACGCGGACTTTGCCCCTTTACATGCCCATGGTTTCAGCGATGAAGACATTTGGGATATCGCTTCCATCACGGCCTTTTTTGGTCTGTCCAACCGTATTGCGAGCTTTTCCAACATGCTGCCCAACCCCGAGTTTTATCTGATGGGGCGCACACCTAAAGAAAAGAAGGCTTAAGCTGGTACCAAGTTGCGTACCAATTGAGACATAAGCAAATCCACCAACTGGTCTTCAAAGGCCTCAGTCTCCATGTGTTCGAAGCGCTCAAGGGAAGCGCTGCGCAAACAACCCATGAGGGAGCGACTCAGCACAAAGGTTTGTGTCTCATCTAAGACCGGTAAGAGGGGGTGGCGCAGGTATTTCAAACATGTCATCAAGCGGTCCACCATTTTTTGCACAGACACGGCGGTTTCCTCGGGTTGCTCGAGCAACCAACACAAGCGATTCATGGCGCGTCGGTAGTTTTGCCCTAGCGCAAAACCTTGAATGCAAATTTGCACATAACGACGAACAAAATCTTCTGGCGTGATGTCTTCGGGGTCCTGGCTGCACTCGACCGAAAACAAATAGCTTTCAAGTTCACGCAGCACCAAGCTACGCCCGTGCTGGGACATGGCTCGAAAAATAGCCTCTTTGCTAGAGAAGTATTGGTAAAGCGTGCCCACAGAAAAGCCAGCCTTGGCTGCAATTTTGTTGGTGGTCAGACCACTGACACCTTCTCGGTCAACAATTTGCGAGGTGGCTTCGAATATGGCGTCAATGGTGAGTTGAGCGCGTTTTTGAGTCGGTTGCTTGCGCATGATCTGCGCAGACAACTCGTGGGGAAGCGTCACTGTGGTTATCTCCGTCAGTCTCACAAAAGCAGCGAGACATTCAAATAATAACCATAAAAACAAATTAATTAGAATTAAATCAATTATTTAGTAGGAGATATGAAAGTTTGTTTAAAAGGTGCAGTGCATCAAAACTGAACGCCTCAAACCAAGTGAGACCGCATCCAATCGGGCAAAGGTGCTGATTTTTTCAAAGAGAAATTGACCCAAACAGTAGTGGCTCCGCCCTCGGCATGGATCACGCCAGGCTGATCGACGCGCTCTAAGGTAGCCCAAGATTCAAATGAACTGCGTTGCGGATCGCTGACATACATCTTTACCAGCACATCGCAGGGGTACTCCAGTTGAATCAGAAAATTACAAAAAGCGTTGACGATGACGGGGCCTTCTCCACTGGGGTCGGGCGGACAAGCCAGCTGGGTAAACCAATTGATACGGGCCGTCTCCAAATAGCGAAAGTAGCTGGCATTGTTCAAATGCCCCATGGCATCCATATCGCCCCAGCGCATGGCAATCACTTCTTGGTAGACCCATTTTTTTTCTTTGGGTAGTTGGATTCTCATATGGAAAAACCATCATCTGCAGAAATGACTGCGCCATTGATGAAATCACTTTGCGGACTCGCCAACATCACCAGCAAAGCGTCAAGGTCCTGCGGTTGCCCCAGTCGTTTCTTAGGAAACATATTCACCAATTTTTTGCCTTGCTCGGTCTCCCAATGGTGGTGGTTGATCTCGGTATCGATGTAGCCAGGGCAAATGGCGTTCACATTGATGCCGTACCTGCCCCACTCTATGGCCATGGCTTTGGTCATTTGCACCACTGCGGCTTTGCTCATGCAATAGACGCCGATTTGGGGCAGCACACGAAGCGCTGCCGCCGAGGCGATGTTGATGATGCGGCCTCCCGCATAGGTGCCTGGTAAAGCACCTTTGGACCGTGCCAACATGCGATTGCCCACAGCTTGTGCGACAAAAAAGGCACCGCGTACATTGGTGTTGAAGATAAAGTCGAAGTCTTCTTCTTTCACGTCTAGCAAACGCTGAGTCGCGCTGACGCCAGAGTTGTTGATCAAAATATCGATGGGGCCGACCTCAGCTTCAGCTTGCTCTACAGCCGCTTCAATACTCAGGGCATCGGTGACATCCAAACTGACCACATGTGCCTGTCCGCCTTGCGCCTCTATGTCAATGCGCAACGACTTCAGTCTTTCGGTTCGGCGACTCGCCAGTACCACCGCAGCCCCCGCACTTGCCAAGGTTTTTGCAAACTGCGCCCCCAAACCACTGGAGGCCCCAGTGACCAAAGCCACGCGTCCGGATAAATCGAGGCTGTAAGCCATAGTGAGCTCCTGAAAGTCAAAAAAAGGCTGTTGTGAAGGCAAGGCCTAAAGACGTTTGATTATGGCGATAAGCGCTGAGCACTCCGAATAGAATCTGTCGCAGCTATGACATCTTATCTACCGTACCTATGACCCCCCAAGATTTGCTCGAACAATTTGGCCCACGCGAGGCGATGGAATATGACGTTGTGGTGGTGGGCGGCGGGCCTGGTGGCTTGGCCACCGCCATTCGCTTGAAGCAACTCTGTGTAGAAAAAGGCCATGACCTGTCGGTGGTGGTGCTTGAAAAGGGTTCTGAGCCAGGGGCACATATTTTGTCGGGTGCGGTGATGGACCCGCGTGCCATGAACGAGTTGTTTCCCGATTGGAAAGAGCGCGGAGCGCCTTTGAACCAAGTCGTCAGCGGCGACGAGTTACTGATCCTTTCGCCGGATGGTGCCACCTCTGTGCCCTCTTGGCTCATGCCACGCAATTTTCACAACGATGGCTGCTACGTGGTGTCACTCAGCAATGTCACCAAGTGGTTGGCTCAGCAAGCTGAAAATTTAGGCGTGGAAATTTTTCCAGGCTTCACCGCTTCCGAAGTGCTTTACAACGATGATGGTTCTGTCAAAGGCGTGGCCACCGGCCAGGTGGGCTTAGGAAAAGACGGACAACCCACCGACAACTTTCAACTCGGCATGGAGTTACACGCCAAGTACACCGTGTTTGCTGAAGGTGCACGGGGACACTTGGGCAAGCAAGTCATTGAACGCTTTGCATTGAACAAGGGCAAGGACAGCCAAACCTTTGCCATTGGCATCAAAGAATTGTGGGAAGTGGACCCCGCTTTGGCCAAACCTGGCTTGGTGGTGCACACCTCGGGTTGGCCCATAGAAGACAACAGCTTTGGTGGCGGATTCCTCTACCATTTGGAAGACAACAAAGTGACCTTGGGCTTTGTGCTGGGACTGGACTACACCAACCCTTACATGAGCCCTTTCGAGGAAATGCAGCGTTGGAAAACGCACCCCAGCATCGCCAAACATTTAAAGGGTGGCAAACGCATAGGCTATGGCGCACGTGCCATCAACAATGGCACACCGCAAGCTTTGCCCAAAACTGTGTTCCCAGGTGGCGCACTCATTGGTTGCGATGCGGGTTACTTGAACGCAGCTCG
>JBILIR010000028.1:0-9459 GCA_044368955.1 Limnohabitans sp. | reverse complement strand
GAGACCACCGCAGGTCGAGAACCCGAGCTGTTTCATTTGCGCAGCATGGTGGGCTTGGTTTGGCGGGCCGTGGTGATGTGGATGTTGCTGCTGGCGCTTTTGACTTTGGCGCGTTTGCTGGGCTGATTGCTTAGTAGCTTGTAGGCGCAGACAGTTCAGCAAAGAGCTCGGTGTAGATTTTGTAACGCCCGGGATCGATGGCATGTTCAAGCAAAGCTTGGCGAACACCACAATCGGGTTCATGTACATGGCTGCAGTTATGGAATTTGCAGTGATCTGTATGCACGGCAATATCGGGCATACAAGTTGCCAATAGATTTGGCGCAATGTGGTGCAGGCCAAAGGCTTGAAAACCCGGTGAATCCATCAAGGCTGTTTTTTTGGCTTCATCTACCCAATACCAAGTGGTGGAAGTGGTGGTATGTTTGCCAGACTGCAAAGCTTGAGAAATGGTGTTGGTCGCTGCTTTTGCATGGGGCACCAAGCGGTTGATCAGCGTGCTTTTGCCAGCACCAGAGGGACCCAGCACCAAAGTGACACGGTCGGCGAGTTCGTGGTTCAGGGCGCTCAGGTCTTGTTCATGGTCTTTCAGACTCAGGGGCAGCACCAGGCACCCGAGCTGCTGATAGGGCAGGAGCTTTTGCCAAGCCCTCGCAAAAGCATCGCTCAGGTCTTGCTTGTTTAACCCAATCAAGGTCCGAATACCTTCGTGGCGAGCAGCGATCAAGGCCCGAGCAAGTTGGCTTTGCGAAAAATCGGGTTCTGCTGCAACTAGCACCAACACTTGATCGATATTGGCCGCAAAGGACTTGGTACGTATCTCATCTTGGCGATAAAAAAGGTTTCTTCGCGTATCAATCGATTCGATACTGCCGCCATCTTCGCTGGCGCTCCACTGCACATGGTCTCCCACCACCGCTTGGTTTTTTTTGCCCCGTGGGTGGCAAATACGGCGCTCACCTTGTACATCTTCCACCCAGACATGGCGACCATGGCTGGCAACCACCAAGCCTGTGTTGTTCATGCAGTCAGCCGCGCAAGCCTTTGCGCCGCAGGTGGATGAGAGTGATAAAAAGCCACATAAAGGGGATCGGGCGTCAGCGTCGACGCATTGTCTTGGTAGAGCTTGAGCAGGGCTTGGCGCAAGTCAGCGCCATTGGCGTATTGGCAAGCAAAGGCATCTGCTTCAAATTCATACTGCCTAGAACGTGCAGATTGCCAAGGTTTGGTGACAAATGACACAAGAGGAACAAACATCATGAACAATAGTAAGGCGATGGCGTCATTGGCGCTGTCTAAGTGCGGTTGAATTCCCAAGCCCTGAAAAAACCACGTTTGGGTGCTGAGCCAACCCAAGCCAGCGAGTCCCACCAAAGTGAATACGAAGCTGCTGAGCAAAGATTTTGGAATGTGTTTGAGCTTGGCATGTCCCAGTTCGTGGGCCAGCACCGCTTCCATTTCATCAGCATTAAGCTGCTTTAGCAAAGTGTCAAAAAACACGACCCTTTTTTGCTTACCGAAGCCAGTGAAGAACGCATTTGAATGTGCTGAGCGACGACTGCCATCCATGACAAAAAAACCGTTGGCTTGAAAGCCCGTGCGCTGCATCAAGGCAATCACACGTTCTTTGAGAGAGGCATCTTCCAGTGGTTGAAACTTGTTGAACAAGGGCATGATGACACTGGGGGCTAACCACATGACAAACAACTGGTACACCACCAATACACCCCAGGCGATCATCCACCACCATGCGCCACCGGACTGCATCAAATACAAGACCAACCAAAGCAATGGCAAACCCAAAGCCGCGGCCAATAAACCACCTTTGAGCATGTCAGTGATCCACAGTCCCACGGTCATGCGGTTAAATCCAAACGATTGTTCGATGTGAAAGGTTTGCACATACGACAGGGGTAAGCTGACCAGAGAACTGATGAGTGTGAAACTAAACACCAAGCAGATTTGTTGCCACATGCCTGGGCCAATAAGATCAAGCAAGGCTTGGTCCAAGAATGCCAACCCGCCGAGTAAGGTCCACATCATCAACATCGCAGAGTCCAGCGCCAAGTCCCAATGCCCTAAGCGTAACTTGGAGGCTGTGTAATCAGCAGCTTTTTGGTGATCTGCAATATCAATGACAGAGGCGAATGCCTCGGGGACTTTGGCG
This sequence comes from Limnohabitans sp., assembly GCA_044368955.1. GTDB lineage: Bacteria > Pseudomonadota > Gammaproteobacteria > Burkholderiales > Burkholderiaceae_C > Limnohabitans. The sequence continues at coordinate 7,292 of JBILIR010000028.1, read as the reverse complement.
CGGTGCAGCGCTACGTGGCGCATTTGTCGATTGGCAAGCCAAAATTTGATGAGCAGGTTTAGCACCAGCAAGCTGGTAAAAACCAAAGTAAAGGTCAGAGTTGTATTCATGTATCTAGTTTAGAGGACAATCGCTTTATGAATCTGACTGTACCGAATAGCCCTGCTGCCCCCGAAGACGCTGTGTTGTCTAAATCTGATGAAAACCTTGTCTGGTTGGACTGCGAGATGTCTGGCCTTGACCCCGAAAAAGACAAGCTGTTGGAAATTGCGGTGGTGGTGACGGGGCCGCATCTGACACCCCGCAAAGAAAGTGCTGTGTGGGTGCTGCACCAACCCGATGCTGTCCTCAATGGCATGGATGCGTGGAACAAAGGGACGCACGGCAAAAGCGGGTTGATCGACAAAGTCAAAGCCTCCACTTTCGATGAAGCGCAAGTGCAAGAGCAACTCATTGCATTTATGAAACTGTATGTTTCTAAAGGTGTGTCGCCCATGTGCGGCAACACCATCAGCCAAGACAGGCGTTTTTTGGTCAAGTACATGCCCAAATTCGAAGCTTGGTTTCACTATCGAAATTTGGATGTCAGCACCCTCAAAGAACTTTCCAAACGATGGAAGCCGCAGGTGTATGCCTCTTTCAAAAAGCAGCAAAGCCATACGGCCTTGGCCGATGTGCATGAATCGATTGACGAACTGGTGCATTACCGAGAACATTTTTTGAAGCTTTAAAAATATTTCTCAGGGTTGACCCTTATCCGTGCGACAATGTCTGTTGTTGGGTCTTGGACCTGCTTGCTACATCTGCCTCTCACCTTGGGTTCATAGAGTTGAACCACGCCAACATTCATTTATTGGCTTGCTTTGTTTGAAGGTTGATGTTTTTTCCAACCTTTGAACGGAGCGCCCGCCTCTAGGCAGGGCTTTATCTATGACTGATTTGAATTCCCACGCCTTGGCTGAAGTTGTTCTTGATACAACCGACGACAACTCAATTGCAACAACAGTTGCCCCCCCTAAAGCCATGGCTGTTGATGGTTCTGGTTTTGTCGACATGGGACTTGCCCCCGAACTGCTGGCCGCTTTGCGCGACTTGTCATTTACCCAACCCACGCCGGTACAAGTTCGCGCCATCCCTCTGGCCCTGCAAGACAACGCCGACAAACCCGCCAACGATTTGCTGGTTTCCAGTCAAACGGGCAGCGGTAAAACCGCAGCGTTTTTGCTGCCCGTGATGCACACCTTGTTGCAACAACAAAAGCAGGCAGAAAAGGCCGAGAACAAAGCCTGGGCTGACAAAGTGGCCCAAGCTGTGGCCAATGGCGAGGAAGCTCCCAAAAAGCCACGCCGCAAAAACCCCACCGACACCCGCCATGTCAAACCTGCCAATCCAGGCGCTTTGATTTTGTGCCCCACCCGCGAACTGGCCCAGCAAGTGGCCAAAGACGCCATTGATTTGGTGCGCCATTGCAAAGGTCTGCGTATTGCGTGTGTGGTGGGCGGTATGCCTTACCCTTTGCAAATTGCACGTTTGCACAATGCCGATTTGGTCGTGGCCACGCCCGGGCGTTTGTTAGACCTGCAACGCTCCAAACAATTGAACTTGGACAAGGTGCAGTTCTTGGTGGTGGATGAGGCAGACCGAATGCTTGATTTGGGCTTTGCCGAAGACTTGGCTGAGGTGCACAAACTCACGCAAACGCGTCGCCAAACCATGATGTTCAGTGCCACCTTTGCGCCTCGCATTCAGCAGTTGGCCGCTCGCATCATGCGCACGCCCCAGCGTTTGCAAGTGGATTCCCCTCAAGAGGCTCACGCCAACATCAAACAAGTGCTGTTTTGGGCTGACAACCAGCAGCACAAGCGCAAGTTGCTGGACCATTGGTTGCGCGATACCACCATTGACCAAGCCATTGTGTTTGCGTCTACCCAAATCGAATGCGATGCTTTGGCTGAAGATCTGCAACAAGTGGGTTTTTCAGCGGTGGCTTTGCACGGCGCCTTGAGCCAAGGTTTGCGTAACCGCCGTTTGCAAGCGCTGCGTGATGGCCGTGTGCAAATTTTGGTCGCCACCGATGTGGCTGCTCGCGGCATTGACGTGCCCAGCATCAGCCATGTGTTCAATTTTGGTTTGCCCATGAAGCAAGAGGACTATGTTCACCGCATTGGCCGCACAGGCCGCGCTGGACGAGACGGCTTGGCCGTGACCTTTGCCGAATGGCGTGACCGTCGCAAAATTTTGGATATCGAACATTTCACACAGCAGCCTTTACGTGCTGACATGATCCCTGGCTTGGAGCCGACCCAACGCGCTCCCCGCGCACCCAGCGGCGCAGAGCCCAAGCGCTTTGGCAAGCCCTCGGGTGGACGCTCTTATGCGGGTGCTGCTGCCAAGCGTGGTTCTGGCTTCAAACCACGCGGTCCCGCCCGCGGTTGAGATCAATTTGGGGACTATCACTCGTTGAGCGATGTCCCTAAAGTTTTGATCACTGGTTTTAATAAATAGGTCAGCAAGTTGCGCGTGCCTGTACGGATATCAACGCTTGCCGTCATGCCCGGTTTGATTTCCATCAATTTGACCTTGGGATTTTCTTGGTCTTTGGCCATAACGATATTGACCTTGTAATAAACACTGGGTTGACCGTTGGGTGAGTTGACCAATGAACCTTGGGCATTATTGTCAGACAGCGTGTCAGGGCTGATATCGGTCAATACACCTTTCAGATTACCGTAAATGCTGTAGTCATAGGCGTCAAGCGTGATAAAAACAATTTGCCCTTTAACCAGCTGACCTATATCAGATGGGGCTACTTTGGCCTCTAGCAGCAAATCGTCACCGACTGGCGCAATTTGCATGAGTTCCTCGCCAGGCCTGAGCACTCCACCCAGCGTATGGATTTTCAAGGTCTTCACCACGCCATCCATTGGTGCCATGATGTCGGTGTGCGACAACATGTTTTCAGCGCTGTTGAGTTTTTGGTTTTGGCTAGATAACTCATCCTCGATGCGCGTCAACTCGGTACGGGTATCTTGTAAATATTTGTTTTTGGTTGCGGCTATACGACCCTCGATTTCAGTGACTTGGCGTTTGGCACGCAACACATCAAGCTCGCTGACATCTCCACTTTTAAATAAATTGTCGTTCATGCGCTTTTCTTGCAAAGCCATACCCAAAGCATCTTGCATAGTGCGCAACTCTTCGTCAAGTGAGCGCTTTCGCTGCGTGTAAAGGCCTTGCTGAGCAGACACAAATTCTGGATAACGCTTGAACTCAGCACCAAACTTAGGGGTTTCAAAATGCACCTCGGCTTTTGCTCGTAGCAAAGATGCCTTGAGTGACATGATTCGTGCACGAGTCTCTTCAAGGTTGGCTTGCACCCGTTCTTTTTCAAGCACAGCCAGCAACTGCCCGCTGGTAACGGTGTCGCCCTCTTGAACCCTGAGTTCTTTCAACACGCCGCCATCTGCGGTTTGTACCAATTGGGTTCTCGCGCTCAAAATCACCTGACCCGTGGTGTGTACCGTTTGGTCAATTTCAAAGTAGCCAGCCCAAGCAATAAAACCCCCCAGGCAGGCTGACAGCAGGATGATCAATCGGCCGCTGCGCTTGTCCTCGTCTAGGTCGTCGTCACTCATGCTGATTTGGCAGTTTGGCGGATGGGCATGACAGGATTTGGATTTTGCAAACGCTCCAACACTTTGTCTTTGGGACCATCCAACACAATTTCATGGTTGGCCACCACAATCAATCTATCTGCCAAAGCAAGAAGTTCGTGTTTGTGAGTGGTCATGACCAAGGTGTCTGTAGGGCGTAAGGTTTGCGATAAGGCTTGGATGATTTTTTGCTCGGTTTGTCGATCCATTGAAGAGGTAGGTTCATCGAGCAGCCAAATTTTGGGGCATCGCAAAAAGACACGGGTGAGATGCACCAATTGGCGCTGACCCGCCGATAAACCCATACCACCCTCGGAGATGGGCAGTTGCAAGCCCTTAGGGTGCGTTTTGATGACCAATTGAAGCAAGCCCGTTTTCTCTGCAGCCGCCAGCAATTGGTCGTCTCCTGGATCTAGCAGTCCCAAAATGAGGTTCTCGCGTAAAGTGCCTGCAAATAAGCGACCTTCTTGGGCTAAGAATCCCATGTTCTCTGACAACAAAGGCTTATTCAGATGAGTGATATCCATATGGTCAAGCAACACTCTTCCTTCTTGTGGCTTGTACATGCCAGACAGCAATCGAAGTAACGTGGTTTTGCCTGACCCAACGGGGCCGATGATGCCAATTTTTTCACCAGCGTTGATTTGCAGTTTATTGATCTGCAATGCTTTTTGAGTATTGCCTTGATAAGCTGTACTGACCTTTTCAATTGCGTATGAACCTTCAATAGTCTGCGGCGTGAGCGGGTGTTCTTGTCCGTGGTGGTCGTCTTCTAATTTCCACAGACGGTCCAAGCCTTGTAATGCGGCTTTCACATGACCCCATTGCAAAAGCAAGGATGGCAACATGCTGACAGGCGTCAAAATCCGACCAGCCAAGATGGAGCAAGCAATCAAGCCGCCGAGGGTGGTCATGCCAGCAGACACCAGCAGTGCGCCTAAGGCCACTAAGAGGACATAGGCGACTTGTTGCAGCGTGGCCGTGGTGTGTTGGTTTCTCTCTGTGATGTGGCGCAAAGTCATTTCATGGTTGCGTGACTCATCTGCTGCGCCCATCCAACGGCTGAGCATGCGCCACCCGCCTTGGCCGGACTTGATGGTTTCAGCGCCTTCTATGGTTTCAACCAAGATGCCCGTTTTGAAGTTGCTCAGGTGTATTGCGCTGCTGGCCAGTTTTTCAATGCGTTTGCGATACCAGACGCCACTGGACAGCGCCAGCACAAAAAACAAAATGGGGATCGCTGAAAGAATGGGATGGCCTAAAAAACCAATCAAAACTAAAAATATGACCACAAAAGGCGCATCCACCATCAAGTGGGTGGTGGCGGTGGTGAGAAAACTGCGTACCGTTTGGTAGGCACTCATTTGAGCTGCCAAACTCCCCACACTTGAGGGCAATTGGTCTAGGCGGATCGACAGCAAGCGCATGAACACTTTGCGTGATAGCTGCTGATCCACAGAATCAATCAACACATCGTAAAGCGATGATCTGGCATGCTTCATCAAGTACTCCACCACAAGTGCCATCAAGACACCTAAGGTCAACACCGTTAATGTTTGCGTGGCATTGGTGGGTATGACGCGGTTGTAGATTTGCATGCTGTAGAGCGAAGTGCCTAGTGCCAATATATTGATGGCCATGGTTGCCAACATGATTTCAAATAAACGCGTAGGGTGCGAGAACAACTGTCGTTTGATGAGGCTGTAGACAGGACTGGAGGACGAGTCAAACGGTTGCAACAACGACAGCTTGACTAAATGGGTTTCCTTCTGGCTAGGTAAGTCACTGGTGGACTCCACAAATTTTTGCTGTTCTTGCGACCAAGTCTCCAAAATCCACTTTTGATGAGCGTTTTGCCCGCGAACCACAAACCATCCCACCAAAGGGCTATGCGCCAGTAACGGCATATTGGCAGGATCGGGTTTACGAAACCAGCGTGGTTCAGGCACATTCAAAATACGACCCAGCGCATTGATGGTCTGTTTCACATTACGTGGCTTGCGTTGCTTGACATCAGCAACGGCTTGCAACAAAGCTGAGCGGTCTATGGGATTTTGTTGCAGTTGCGCAATGCGAACCAAGCAGGCCGGTAATGAAGCGAGAGTGCTCATGGCTTAGGGTTGACTTGTGAATAGTTGTCGCTAGTCAAAATGTGCAGGTGCCAACTGGTTTGCAGTTCTGCCCCGCGCAACTCCGCCCATTGCATTTCGTTTTGGGCTACATCTTTGGCCGCCGTCATCAAGTCAAGCCAAGTCTTTCGACCCGCATTGAACTGCCGTTCAAATGAATCCAATACTGCCATAGAGGAATCTAGGGCCCCTTGGATGGCTTGCATTCTTTGTTGCAAAGACCGAATCACACTCAGATCGTTCATGACCTGCTCTCTTACAAGTCGCTCTTGTGATTGAATTTCGAATTCACTCGTGTCTTCTTGCGCCTTGGCAGCAGATATCTGGGTGAAGCTTGACAGACCCGGTCCAAATTTGCTGCTCACCCCAATAAACACACGTGTATGTGCATTGGTATCGGTTGAGAAAAAATTGCCGTATTGGCGTTCTGCCCGAACATAGATATCGGGTTTTAAGGCCGACTCTTTTTCTTGCTTGCTGGCGCGAGAAATCAGCGCTTGCGCTTTGGCTTTTTGCAATTCAGGCGAATGTATTTTGGCATTGGCCAGCAAACTATCGAGCAACTGCGTGTGTTGAATGGGTCCTGTTTTGTCGGCTTGCAGTTGTGTCGCGTTGAGAGAGTGCCCCGTTAACTCCATCAGTTTGTGAATGGCCAATTCGGCTTGCAACTTGGCTGAAAAAAGTTCTCCTGAGGTTGCATCAAGTCGGCCTTGCACGAGCGTGAGGTCACTTTGGGGGGAGACCCCTTGCGCAATGCGATTTTTAGCTTGCTGTAAAAGTTTTTGATGGATAGCCAAACTTTTTCCAACAGATTGCACTTTGAGTTCTGCGCTGCTCCAATCGGAATAGGCTTGCACCACTTTGAGTGCAATTTGCCGGCGCGTTTCACGAACGCTGGCTTGGCTAAGTTGAATTTTGCTTTGGCTTTGTCCAGTTGTGCGGTGAACTGACCGCCGGTGAAGATGGGCTGGGTGATGCGGACGGTAGCAACGCCATCACTGCCGATATAGCTTGGGTCAGCGCTGTTTTTTTTGACGCTCTCATAACTCAGTTGTGGTGTGGGGTACCTTTGGTACTGCGCTGTTTCAATGCCACTTTGCGCTGATTTTTCATTGGACAGTTGGGCCCGCACGGAGGGATGTGTTTCGATGGCCAATTGAATCAATCGCCCCAAATTCAAGGTTTGTGCTGCAACCCAGCCATGCGACAGGCCAATTAACATGCCAAAAAAAAATCGATGTATCAACATGATCAGTATCGACGTTAGAATTTGAAAAATTAATTGATTCGGGAATAAACTGTTAAGTTACAAGCTATTGTGAGACTTTTTGAATGCGCAACATTAAAAAAAATCGTTAATGAAGGCAATTTCTTCCCTTATCTCATTTAAGCGTTGCAAAACAACCTCGAATTCACTAATTAGTGAATCTTTTTAGCATTTTGGAAATGGTATCCAGCTTTTATAATGAATTAATAATAACTTTAATATTATTAATTTTGAATACTATCA
>JBILIR010000344.1:0-2515 GCA_044368955.1 Limnohabitans sp. | reverse complement strand
CATCCTTTGAGACGATCAAAGACCGCATGGGCTTGACAGAAGCCGAGGTCATTCGACTCATGAGGTCTGAGTTAAAACCTCAGTCTTTCAACTTGTGGAGAAAGCGGGTTGCGGGCAGAGTGACCAAACACCGCGCCTTGAGAGATCCATCAATGAAGTTCAATGATCGCCATATTGCAGATCACCGCAGAGCCAATTGCTAACTCAACCCAGTGACGCATAAGAGCGGCCATGTCAAATCACATCAATAAGCCTTCCTTGACTGCCCTGCTCCTCGGTTTTGGTGGATTGATTCCTTTTATCGGGCTGTCCGGCCTTTCAGTGCTCACTTCAGACACTCATCAGCAAACACTTTTGTTCAGTCTTTTGGCATATGGCGCAACCATCATCAGCTTTTTAGGCGCTATACATTGGGGACTAACGATGAGGGAACCTTCTCCACACAGTCTGCGACTTGTGTGGGGCGTGATTCCAAGTCTGGTAGCTTGGCTAAGCTTGATTTTCAGTACGCAAGTGGGTCTTGCTATGGAGTGTTCGATCCTTTGGGTCTGTTTTCTTGTGGACTACAAAACTTACCCCCATTTCAATTTATCAGCTTGGCTAAAGTTGCGATTTGCATTGACGCTTATTGCAAGTGTGAGTTTGTTAGCGCCGCTTGCGTTGATCAACATGCAATAAATTGAGAAACCATACAACAGTACCATGAGCTACTCTTTGGTTTGGTTCAAAAGAGACTTGCGATGGCAAGACCATTCTGCGTTGGCCAAGGCGAGTCGCAATGGTCCCGTCAGATGCATTTATGTTATTGAACCTGAACTGTGGTTACAACCTGACGCCGCACTTCAGCACTTCGAGTTTGTGCGCGAGTCATTGCAAATATTAGACGCACATTTTCGCTCGCTAGGAGGGTGCATTGAAATTCATCATGGGGAATTGCCGGATGTTCTGAATCGAATTTGGCAAGACGCGCCATTTGCAGGGTTGTACTCACATGAAGAGACAGGTAATGGATTCACATATGCACGCGATCTGAAAGTTTCAGCATGGTGCAAATTGCACGGCGTTGATTGGCATGAATTCCCCCAGTTTGGCGTTGTGCGGCGCTTGAAAAACCGCAACCTTTGACAAAGCGCATGGGAACGACATATGGCGTCGCCTATTGAAAACACGGTTTCATTGCGCTTTTGGGGTAAACCTGCTGAACGTGTTTTTTCAATGCTTGCCCCCAGTCATTTGAAACACGACCCGCCTATGCGGCAAATTGGAGGTCGTGTTAACGCCTTGAAAACATTACACAGTTTTCTCAACGCTCGAAGCATTGGATACAGAGGCGGTATTTCTTCACCTTTGACTGCTCCCGATGCATGCTCTAGGTTATCGGTCTATTTGACCTATGGCTGCATCAGTATGCGCGAAGTGGTGCAACAAACACGCGCTCACATTGCAGAGTTGCCGCAGCAGGCAAGCAGACACCGAACCGGCTTGACAGCATTTACAAGTCGCCTCTACTGGCACTGTCATTTCATACAAAAGCTCGAGAGTGAACCTGAAATCGAATGGCGCAATATGCACCAAGGGTATGACGATCTGCGCGAACATGACTTCAACCTCGAATACTTCGAAGCACTCAAAGATGCTCGCACGGGTTGGCCCATGGTCGACGCCTGTGTCAATATGCTGCGAGAAACGGGTTGGCTGAACTTTCGCATGCGGGCGATGCTGGTCTCTGTCGCGGCCTACCCCTTATGGCTACATTGGCGTCCTGTCGGTGAATGGTTGGCGACTCAATTTTTAGACTATGAGCCAGGCATTCACTGGAGTCAATTGCAGATGCAATCAGGCACCACTGGGATCAACACCACACGCGTGTACAACCCCATCAAACAAGCGCAAGACCACGATCCATACGGAAAATTTGTCAGGCGATGGTTGCCTCACATGCGACATGTACCAGACACATGGCTGTTTGAACCCTGGCTGATGCCCGAACCACAGAAAAACAAGCTTGCACTCAGCGGTCATATCGTCGAACCACTCGTTGATTTGGCTTCTTCTACGCGCGAATCAAAACAACGCTTGTACGCAAAACGAAAAGAGCCCGAGATTATTAAAGGGAAAAAAACTGTCATCGATAAGCACGCCTCTCGAAAATCCATGCCGTCCCGCAAAAAAGCAATTACGACAAGTAGACTCAGTGAAAGTCAGCTTGGCTTTGACTTTTAGCTGTGTAGAGAACAGGTATCAAAATTCAACGCTCAGAATGAGATGAAAACCATGAAATTTCTGCTGGTGTTTTTTCTAAACTTGTTATGGATTGGAAACGTCATGGCGATCGAAGAGCCAAAATTTGAAGTTCTCCTGACAGATGGTTCTTTTGAAATTCGACAGTACGCACCCTACTTGGCTGCAGAAACATTGGTGATGGGGGACATGGATGAAGCTTCTGGTAAAGGTTTCAGACTGATTGCAGACTATATTTTTGGCAACAACCAAGCCATCAATTCAGCGGCAAGCG
>JBILIR010000027.1:0-9608 GCA_044368955.1 Limnohabitans sp. | reverse complement strand
AAGTATTGCGACCAGTACCAGTCCAACAGGTTTGCGGGAGAGTGAAATCAAGCAGTGCTTACCCAATGAGATCGTTACCTGGAATGATGGCGGTAAAGACACCAAAATGCTCAGCCCAAGCATGGTCTATGTTTATGACCACCAAGGTGCGCCTGAGGGCATGAGCGAAGAATCTGTTTTTGCATCTTTGAAGAATGCCTCAGTGGCGTGGGACCAATGCGGAGGACAAAACTCTGTCATTTTGAAACGTGATTTAAATGCTTCAGTTACTGGACTCAAAATCACGGCGATGTGGAGTGACGAAGATAAATTGGGCACTATTGGCTTGGCTAACATCACCAAAAAAACATTGACCCTCAGTCCTGAAGCCTTTGTAAATCTGAAAAAGGCCAATGCCTCTAGAAATTTATTGGAAACCTTGCAAATGGTGGTTTCCCATGAAATTGGGCATTTTCAGGGCTTGACCTCACACTCCAGACGGTGCGTTGATGTTCTTTCCTATTACTCCAACGCGAGTGGCGAAAAATGCTCCATTCGAAACAATGGAGTAATGCCCACAAACATTGAATACAGATCTCAACTACCAACTGCGTGTGATATTCAACGCTGTCGTGCTTCAAATGCCAATTAGGTGCAAGGTTTTTAAAATTTTGATGCTGCCAAAATCAACCTGATTCATCAGAACCTCACGCAATCCATCAAGGCATGACATCAACTGTTTTGTTTTACGATTTCCACAATCAATGCAACGATGCCAGCAATGGCCGAGAAAATAAAGATGCCCACCACATAGTAAAGGGCAGACGTTTTTTTAATTTGGGTGACTTTGGGTGTGTTCATAACCCCATTCTGTCACCGAAGAGCTTAAGCCCAGATTAGGGTTATCTATAGATGATGGCGGGTTTTTGAAATGGTGCCGATTATCGGATTCGAACTGATGACCTACCGCTTACAAGGCGGTTGCTCTACCAACTGAGCTAAATCGGCACTACATATATTCTAACCACAACACCTTAGGCAAAATTATTTGATGCGCTTAAGTTGTGGCCTGCTACCGGCGCTGGGTTGCGGCGGTTTGGGGGGGTCGCTGGGGTCATCATGGTCTTGCGTTTGGTGAGGGCTAGCTGTAGTTAATCCCACAACAGGTTTGATCGCAGACACCACTGTTTTGGGCGCAACTTCTTCAACCTCACCCGTGGATGCTGAGGGCGCAGGAAAAGCCATGCCTTGTCCATTTTCACGAGCATAAATGGCAATCACCCTGGCAATAGGAACACTGATCTCTCTGGCCACCCCACCGAATCGGGCTTTGAAAACCACAAACTCGTTGCCCAGTTGTAGATTGCTGGTGGCATCAAAACTGATGTTAAGGACGATCTCACCGTTATTGACATATTCTCTGGGCACCTGCACTGTATCATCGACCAACACAGCAATGTAGGGTGTGAGTCCGTTATCGGTACACCACTCGTGTAGGGCGCGAAGTAAGTAGGGCCGGGTAGACGATGACTGCGAAATGTTGATCATGTCGGCAGCTTATTTACGCATCACTTTCTCTGAAGGCGTCAACGCTTCAATATAAGCTGGTCTGGAGAAAATGCGCTCGGCATATTTAAGCAAAGGAGCTGCGTTCTTAGACAACTCGATACCGTAATGGTCTAAGCGCCAAAGCAAAGGCGCAATAGCCACATCCAACATAGAGAAGTTGTCACCCAACATGAATTTGTTCTTCAAAAAGACGGGTGCAAGTTGGGTCAATCGATCGCGGATGTGTGAGCGAGCCTTTTCAAGCGCTTTCTCATTGGCCTTTTGACTGCGAGACTCGATCGTCATCACATGTGCGAAAAGTTCTTTTTCAAAGTTTAAAAGGAATAAACGCACACGAGCTCGGTCAACAGGGTCACCGGGCATCAACTGAGGATGGGGGAAGCGCTCATCAATGTATTCGTTGATGATGTTTGATTCGTACAAAATCAAATCACGCTCAACCAAAATAGGCACTTGCCCATAGGGATTCATGACGTTGATGTCTTCTGGTTTGTTGTAGAGATCAACATCACGGATTTCAAAGTCCATGCCTTTTTCAAAAAGCACGAATCGACATCTGTGAGAAAAGGGACAAACTGTCCCTGAGTACAAAACCATCATGAGGTTGGCTCCTAAAAGGCTAAGGGTTTAATGGACTAGCCAAGCCCCATTGTAAGAACCCGCACGAGGCGGGCAGAAAATACAACTGGAATCAGCGAATATCTTTCCAGTAAGACGCATTTAAACGCCAAGCAATGACCATGAAGATCAACAAAAATAGCATGACCCAAACACCAATTTGTACTCGGGTAGTTTGTGCAGGCTCTGACATCCATTGCATGTAATTGACCAAGTCAGCTACAGCAGTATCGTATTCAACAGCAGTCATTTTCCCTGGGGTGATTTGCTGCCAACCCGCAAATACAGGGGTGGGATGACCGTGCTGAATTACCTCTTTATAGACAGGGCGACGTTGTCCTTGCAATTCCCACAGAACATGTGGCATACCGACATTGGGGAAAGCCAAATTGTTCCATCCCGTGGCTTTGGTGTCGTCACGGTAGTAGGTGCGCAAATAGGTATACAAATAATCAGCACCAGTTCCGCCTTGACCAGAGCGTGACCGAGCGATCACAGTCAAATCGGGAGGGTTGCCGCCAAACCAATCTTTGCCCTGCTTGGCATCCATGCTGATCTTCATGGTGTCGCCGACTTTATCGGTGGTGAACAGCAAGTTGTCCTTGATTTGTTTGTCTGTCAAACCAATGTCTTTGAGGCGGTTAAACCGCATATAGGACGCAGCGTGGCAATTCAAGCAATAGTTGACAAAGATTTTTGCGCCGTTTTGAAGGGAGCTTAAATCGTTGAGCTTGTTAGGCGCTTTGTCCAAAGGGATCATATCGGTAGCGGCAAAAGCGGGCAAGGCTATTCCCAAGACCAAACAAAGACTGATTAAGAATTTTTTCATGACTTATTGCTCCAGGTTCTGTCAGTGCGCCACAAAGTTCACACGATCGGGAACCGGTTTGGTCTGACCCAAGGTGCTCCACCAAGGCATCAACAAAAAGAAACCGAAATAAAACAAGGTACCCACTTGAGAGACACGCTCACCAATGAAGGAGGGTGGCTGTATACCAAGATAGCCCAGAACAAAGAAATTGATAACAAAGACAGCATACAAATAAACATGCCAATCAGGACGGAAGCGAATGGACTTGACCGAGCATCTGTCTAGCCAAGGAAGGAAAAACAGTATCACTACCGAGCCACCCATGACCACCACGCCCCAAAACTTAGCATCAATCGCCAGCAACAGGGCGACTGCAACAACCGCAGCACCGACAACCACGCCTTTAAGAAGGGTGCTGATGTTGGCTTTGGTTGCGCCTAAATAAGCGGCCGCCAGCACGCAAACGATAAGTGCGTAAATCATTTCGCTGGTGATGGCTCGCAGCATGGAGTAATAAGGCGTGAAGTACCAAGTAGGAGCAATGTGCGCAGGGGTTTTTAACGGATCAGCAGGAATGAAGTTGTTGTATTCCAAAAAGTAACCGCCAAACTCAGGGGCGAAAAAGATAATCGCGCAAAACACCAACAAAAAGCCAGTCACGCCCAAGATGTCATGAACGGTGTAATAGGGATGAAAAGGGATGCCGTCCAAAGGCCGGCCCTGTTCATCTTTGTGCGCTTTGATCTCCACACCATCAGGGTTATTGGAACCTACCTCATGTAAAGCGATGATGTGTGCAACCACCAAGCCCAAAAGGACCAAGGGCAAAGCAATGACATGGAAAGCGAAGAATCGGTTCAAGGTGGCGTCACCCACCACATAGTCACCACGGATGAGCAAAGCCAAATCGGGGCCGATGAAAGGGATGGCTGAGAACAAATTCACAATCACTTGCGCACCCCAATAGGACATCTGGCCCCAAGGCAGCAAATAGCCCATGAAGGCTTCAGCCATTAAAACCAAAAAGATGGCGCAACCAAACAACCAAACCAGTTCACGTGGTTTTCTGAATGAACCGTAAATCAGGCCACGGAACATATGCAAATACACCACCACAAAAAATGCAGATGCGCCGGTAGAGTGCATATAACGAATCAGCCATCCATAGGGAACATCGCGCATGATGTATTCCACGGAAGCAAATGCCAAGGCAGCGTCAGGCTTGTAATGCATCACCAAAAAAATACCGGTGACAATTTGAATCACCAATACCAACAAGGCTAAAGAGCCAAAGAAGTAGAAAAAGTTGAAATTTTTAGGCGCGTAGTACTCGCTCAAATGTTCTTTGAATAACTTCGACAAAGGAAAGCGATTGTCAATCCATGTCAACGTCTTTTCAGACAAGGGCGCATCAGGCGAGGTTTCTTTGAATTCAGCCATGGTCTTCTTAAGCCTTCTTATCTTCGCCAATCAGCAAACGAGTGTCTGAAAGGTACATATGGGGGGGAACTTCCAAGTTATCAGGGGCAGGCTTATTTTTGTAGACACGTCCAGCCATGTCGAAAGTTGAGCCATGGCAGGGGCAAAAAAATCCACCTTGCCAATCGTCTGGTAAGGATGGCTGAGGCCCCATTTGGAATTTATCGCTGGGCGAGCATCCCAAATGGGAGCAAATACCCACGCCGACAAAAAACTCTGGCTTGATGGATCTGGCCTGGTTTCTGGCGTATTCAGGGGTGAGTTCAGAGGGCTTGCGCTGGGATTCTGGGTCAGCCAGTTGTGACTCCACTTTTTTCAAAGCTTCGAGCTGCTCAGGTGTGCGGCGGACGATCCAAACCGGTTTTCCGCGCCACTCGACCGTTAATTTTTCGCCGGGCTTGATATTGGCGATGTCTACCTCAACAGCGGCACCGGCCGCCTTGGCTCGCTCGGAAGGGCTGAAATTGCTGACAAACGGAACCGCAACAGCAACGCCGCCAACTGCACCAGCACAACTCGAAGCAATTAGCCATGTTCGCTTGCTGGTGTCCACAGTGTTTTCACTCATGAAAGACCTCTAAATTCGGATGCAAACTTTGTAAAGCCTTGGATTCTAACCGAGGCCGCAATCTCAAACCAGCCCTACAAAACCATGGTTTTTACATCCCTTGATTTTCAAATTGATGTTAAATTTAATTCAAAATAACTCAATAAAAGGACTGCTTCATGTTGAAAGATTTCAAAGAGTTCGCCATCTAGGGTAATGTGATCGATTTGGCCGTGGGTGTGATCATCGGCGGAGCATTCGGCAAGATCGTTGAATCAATGGTCAGCGACCTGATCATGCCCGTCATTTCGGTGCTGATTGGCCACTTAGACTTTTCCAGCTATTTTTGGGTGCTTGGTTCGGTCCCAGACTCAGTTCCCAGAACTTTAGAGGCCATGCGCAAGGCGGGCGTGCCTGTTTTGTCTTACGGGAACTTCATCACCATTGCCATCAACTTTCTTATTTTGGCTTTTGCTATTTTCATGATGGTCAAGCAAATTCAGCGCATGAAACAATCTGCAGCGGTTGCCGAGCCCATTGCTGCACCGCCAGTCACGCCTGAAGAAGTTTTGTTGCTGCGAGAGATTCGCGATCAACTTCAGCGCAGGTAAATCAGCCCTTGGTCACTGACAGGCGACGGCCTTTTGCCACCTTGAGTGCGGCCAACAAACTGCTGGGGTTAGCCACCCCTTTGCCAGCAATATCAAACGCGGTTCCGTGGTCGGGGCTGGTTCGCACAAAGGGCAGCCCCAAGGTTTGGTTCACGCCGTTGTCTAGCCCCAAATACTTCACTGGTATCAAACCTTGGTCGTGGTACATGGCAACAACCACATCCGTGTCTTTTTGTCCCTGCGCACTGTGGGCTTGCATGAACACCGTGTCAGGGGGGTAAGGGCCGCTGATCTGCATGCCAAGCGCTTGGGCTTTTTCAATGGCCGGGGCAATAAATCGGCTCTCTTCATCCCCAAAAAGTCCCTCTTCACCCGCATGGGGGTTAAGCCCTGCCACAGTCATTCGCGGAGCCGTTCCATGAATTTTGAGCCAACTGTCATGTGTCACTTGGAAAGTTTGAAGGACATTTTCTAGGGTGACTGAAGCAATGGCTTCACGCAAAGGCACATGGATGCTGACCAGCACGACCCTTAAGCCTGGGCAAGACAACATCATGCGGACCGGCAAACCGCTGATGGACAAGCCCAAGTGTTGCGCTGCCAGTGACTGCAGCATCTCGGTATGCCCGGGGAATTCCACACCGCTGAGTTGCAAGGCCTTTTTGTTGACAGGTGCAGTGACCACGGCCGCGACTTTTCCATTCAGGGCTGCCGAAGTGGCCGATCGGATGGCCGCCGCTGCCATGGCCCCCGCTTGAGCGCTGACGTGGCCCATGGCAATCTGTGCAGAGTCCCCACATTGAATCACCGGTAACTGGTGAGGCAAGCTTTGCGCCACTTGAGCCACATCTGTGATGGGCAGACACTCCAAACGCCTAGGCAATAAAGGTGCAAGCAAACTGAGTTGTTTTTTCAGCGTTGGCACATCGCCAAACACGCAACACCCTTGGGTCAACTCAGGGGACTGGGCAAAGGCTTTCAGGATGATTTCTGGGCCAATACCTGCGGGGTCTCCCATGGTGATCGCCACGGGCAAAGGAGAAGACGGCAAGGTGCTCATTCAACCGTCAAGCGGGGTTGTCGATATCGATGAACACATGCTTGACACCGAGTTGTTCCCCCAGATGAGCGCCCAGCGCAGGAGCGCCGTAGCGTTCGGTCGCGTGGTGGCCGCAAGCAAAGAAGCTCACCCCGGTTTCGTGCGCCAAATGCGCTTGAGGCTCGGAAATTTCACCGGTAATGAAAGCATCAACACCTTGGGCGATGGCCTCTTCAAACAAGTTTTGTGCGCCGCCTGTGCACCATGCAATGCGCCGAACAGGCCTTTTGGCGTCAGGGACCACAGACACCGGTTGTTTGCCCAAACGGCTTTGCAAAAGCTGGGACAAGGCTTGACCGTTGTCAAAAACAGTTGGCGCTTGCCCCACAAAGCCCAAACCTTGTTCACCAAACGTGCCGTCTACGTGAAAGCCCAAATGCGCAGCCAGTTGCGCGTTGTTGCCAAGGGCGGGATGGGCGTCTAGCGGCAGGTGATAGGCCAGCAAATTGATATCGTGATGCAGCAACAAAGCCAGTCGTGCTTTGAGCCATCCCGTCACCGCGCCAGTTTGGTTGCGCCAAAACAAACCATGGTGAACCAGCAAGGTGTCTGCGCCGGCTTCAATGGCAGCTTGGATCAATGCCAAACTGGCGGTGACACCGGAGGCTAAGGACTGAACCTCAGGACGCCCCTCCACCTGCAAGCCATTGGGGCAATAGTCTTTGAAGCGCTCGGGTTGCAGCAAACCATCGCACAGCGCCAGCAATGCGGTGCGCTCAGCCATCTCAGCGACGCTCCACCCGAACTTTGGGGCGCTGCAAGGGGGTGACCGACAACACCTGCTCTTGTTCTTTACGCAAAATCTTCAGCTGGGCATCCACCCCCGGTTTGAGCAAAGACACCTGCGCCAAAAGTTCTGCCACATTTTGAACATTGTGCTCGTTCACAGCCAACAACATGTCGCCTGGACGAATGCCTGCTTTGAATGCGGGGCCTGTCTGCAAAACGCCGGTGATGATGACGCCCTCTTGGCGCTGCACATTGAAGGTTTGAGCCAACTCTGGGGTAAGTTCTGTGGGCTCGACACCGATCCAACCGCGGGTGACCAAGCCGTCTTTGACGATGCCTTCCAGCACTTGCTTGGCAATGCTCACGGGGATGGCAAAACCAATGCCCATGCTGCCGCCCGATTTGGAGTAAATGGCTGTGTTGATGCCCAATAAATTACCCTGCACATCCACCAATGCGCCGCCTGAGTTACCAGGGTTGATGGCGGCATCGGTTTGGATGAAGTTTTCAAAGGTGTTGATGCCAAGTTGGTTGCGCCCCAGTGCCGACACGATGCCACTGGTGACGGTTTGCCCCACGCCAAAGGGGTTTCCGATGGCCAAGACGATGTCGCCGACTTGGACTTGCTCGGAATTGTTCATCACCATCACTGGCAGTTTGTCCAAGTTGACTTTGAGCACGGCCAAATCGGTTTCGGGATCGGTGCCTATGACCTTGGCTTGCGTTTGGCGGCCATCGTTGAGCATCACCAAAATTTCATCGGCCGCTTCCACCACGTGGTTATTGGTAAGAATGTATCCCTGCGGGCTGACAATGACACCGCTGCCCAAGCCGGATTGGGCTGAATCATCTTGGTCACCAAAGAAATAGCGAAACCAAGGATCTTTGTTTTTTTCGAGTGCCGCTTTTTGCGATGTGTTGATGCTGACCACCGCTGGAGAGGCCTTCTTTGCGGCGAAACTCAAACTGCCAGCGCTTGCTGTGGGCGAGATGGCGCTAGGGGCGACCTCAAAGACTTGCAGATCTGTATTCCAATTGGGCCTTTGGACCCAATCGGGTTTGAGGGTAATCAGCACAAACCAAACAGCCACCAAGACGGTGACAGTTTGTGCAAACAATAGCCACAGGCGCTTCATGATGCGTTTGAATCAGCCCCTTTTGGCTCATCAGGGGCTTGTGTGTGTCTTATAAATATTTGGGCAGCCCAAATGCCTATTTCATAAAGAATGCACATGGGAATCGCCAAAGCAAGCTGCGACACCACGTCAGGTGGCGTCACAATCGCAGCAATGATGAAAGCCAAAACGATGAAGTAAGAGCGAAAAGCCTTGAGCTTTTCAATGCTCACCACTTTCATACGCGCCAGCACAATCACCACAATAGGCACTTCAAACGCCAAGCCAAAGGCCACAAACATGGTCAGCACAAAGCTTAAATAAGCCTCGATATCAGGCGCTGCAGTGATGCTTTTGGGCGCAAAGCTTTGGATGAACTTGAACACCTGACCAAAAACGAAAAAGTAACAAAACGCCACACCGATAAAGAAAAGCAAGGTACTGGAAAACACCAAGGGCAAAACCAGTTTCTTTTCATGGGTGTACAAGCCTGGGGCTACAAACGCCCAGCCTTGGTAAAGCACCACGGGCAAGGCGATCAAAAATGCCGTCATCAGCATGATCTTCAAAGGCACGATGAAAGGCGAAATCACCGAGGTGGCGATCAAGCGGGTGCCTTCAGGCAGCTGAGAGACCAAGGGGGCAGCCAAGAAATCATAAAGCTGCGCAGGGCCTGGGTACAAGCTTAAAACAATACAGACCAAGGCAACGGCAATCGTCGCCTTGACCAAGCGATCGCGCAACTCCTTGAGGTGCTGCACAAAGGGCTGTTCAGTCCCGCTCATTTCGTCGGTGTCTTTGGTGGAGGAGTCAGCCATAAAGGTCTAGTTGTTGCCCATGCCAGAGGGCGGGCGGAAACGGGCTACTCTGGCGGCACCAGACAAAGCGCGGGTGCGCACACCTTGCCGAGATTTGAACCACTGCGGCGTGGCGGAGCGCTTGACGCGCCAGTTCTTGCCAGGGTGTTGGTAGGTGGGCGGAGGCGGCGTCCATTGATAAGGAATGATTGGCTTGTAACCGTCTTCTGCCTGTCCATCCATGTCTAAACTGG